>MGML01000149.1 GCA_001796415.1 Chloroflexi bacterium RBG_13_46_14 | reverse complement strand
ACCGTTTCCATGTTGGTTGGTTTCCTGTCCTTGACCAGGCCGTGCCGCTCTTCATAGTTTTCTATCGCCGACCGCAATCCCTCGATGGCCAGCACCGAGCAGTGGGCCTTTATCTTGGGAAGCCCGCCGAGAGCATCCGCCGCGTTTTTCCAGGTTATTTTCTTTGCTTCATCGATGGTCTTTCCCTTTGCCAGGTCGGTTATGATCGAACCCGTGGCTATATTCGAGGCGCATCCGTATGATTCGAACTTGATATCCTCAATGACCTTCGTCTTTTCATCTACGTCTATATATACTGCTACCATATCACCGCAGGCGGGGCTTCCCTCCTGGGCTTTGCCGTCGGCGTCTTCGATTTTTCCCACGTTATGCGGATGCCGAAAATGTTCCAGAACCGTTTCACTGTATGGTGATTTCATTGTTATTCCTCCTATTAGTCCTTATCAGGGACAAGCGGGCTGATACTTCTTAACTCGTCAACTATCCCAGCCAGCCTGTCCACAATACCATCTACTTCATCGATAGTATTATACCTTCCGAAAGTGAACCGTATTGAGCCGTGCGCTCTCTCGTGGTCGCCGCCGATGCCGAAGATTACGTGACTTCCTTCAAGCGACCGACTGAAACAGGCCGAGCCGGTACTTACGGCGTAACCGTGCATATCGAGGTGCAGGGTGATCGATTCTCCCTCGATATAGTGAAATGAGATGTTGGCATTCTGCGGCAGCCTTTTTTCGCGGTGGCCGTTCAATGTTACATCGGGTATTTCGGAAAGAATCCGGTCGATGATATGGTCGCGCATCTCCCGCAGTTTTGCCGTTTCCTCGTCCGTTATCAGCTCAATAGCCCTGGCGAAGCCGATAGCGCCGGTTATATTCTCAAGTCCGGCACGAAGGTCGAATTCCTGGAATCCGCCATCCATCCATTTTCCCAGCTTCGTCCCCTTGCGGATATACAGTCCGCCTATTCCTTTAGGCCCATGAATAGTATGCGCCGATACCGTTATCAGGTCTACCGGTATTTGCTTTACGTCGATAGGTACCCTGCCGAAGGTATGGGTGGCGTCGGTATGAAAAGTCACTCCCTTTTCCTTGCAGATTTTTCCGATTGCTTCGATATCCTGTATCGTGCCGATCTCCTGGTTGGCATGCTGGATAGAAACAAGGAATGTTTCATCCGTGATGGCCTTTTTCAGTGCTTTAAGATCTATGAATCCATCACCATCTACGTCGAGATAAGTGACTGTAAATCCCTGTTTTTCCAGGGCTTTGGCGCTGTTCAGTACCGGGAAGTCTTCGATTTTTGATATGATCAGGTGTTTGCCCTTTTTTACGGTCATTGCCATACCTTTCAGGGCAATGTTCGATGACTCGGTGCTTCCCGATGTAAATATAAACTCTTCGGACGTACCACCCAGCTTTCCAACGAGAACGGTCCTGGCGCCTTCAAGTGCTTCACTGACCTCGATTCCCTGTGAGTACGCAAACTCGGATGTAGCTACCGCGTACTGCTCGAAAAAGTAGGGTTTCATCGCGTCCAGTACTTTTTCATCGAGCCGGGTCGCCGCCGAGTTATCCATGTAAACCTGATTGTCATTAGGCATCATTTCCCTCCTGTCTAGATAAAGAGGGTAATTTTCGAATTTCTCGCTTCGTCCAGGTACGTCCCCACTCCACAGTAATCCCCTATCAGGTCCTGACGAAGATCTTCAGGTTTAATACCCATAATATCCATTGTCATATCGCAGGCAAGTATCTTCCCTCCAAGTTCTTTGAAATCCTGCATCATTCTTTCGAGAGAAGCTACGTTCTGTTTCTTCATTTTCATCTTTACCATCAGTTTTCCCAGGCCAAACATGTGCATTTTCGAAAGCGGACCTTTCTCCAGTCCGCCCTTTTTCAGTCGCAGGAGTCCCCAGAAGGTGAAAAAAAGAGACACATCCATACCCATTGCCAGGGCGCCGTTTCCGACGATGAGAGCGCTGTAGAGTTTATCCATATCGCCGCTGTGAACGATAATAGTGGCTTTATCCTGCTGCTCAGCCATCTTTAATTCTCCTTTTCCTTCTTGATCCTGATTTTCCATATATCACCGGATTCTTCGACACCCAGGAGTTTCAGCCCCAGAGCTTTCACAGCCATCGGGATTTCTTTCTTTGAGGACGGATGGGTTCCAATAACCTCTATAATATCGCCGTCAGCGGCTTTTCGCAGGGCTTTTCGCGTTTCAACCAGAGGTACCGGGCATGTTTCACCAGTGCAGTCAACTACTATTTCAGTCATCTGGTAACCTCCATAAAATGAGAATTCGGGGTATATATAATAGTCCTTTTCTATCCGTACAGCAATTATACGCTCGTGACTGAGTTGCGGATATGACTATTGTCATATTTAGGAAGCGTTAGCAGGCGATGGCGGATCACACAGACGAACAAAGTATTACCCTTTGATTAAATCTTACTAAGACTTTTCATCCGGCTTATCGGGTGCCAGCGGAAGGTTTTCCTCCGGTATCGCTTCGACCACTTCGGCTACCACCTCGGAACCAAGAGGTTCTGCTGCAAGAATGACACCCTCTCCGACGACAGAGGCTGCCTCTTCTTCGGACATACCAATTCCTTCAGATGCTTTCTTTACGGTTTTAAGGGTTATCTTTACCGCTTCAGTCACATCCATTCCGGTTTCCACTGCGCCCTGTACAACTCCCTGGCTGGCACCCATAAGCGAATCACGGGAGTCCATCCCGGCTTCATTCGAAGCAGTGAGAACACCTTCAACAACCTGTTCTATAAGCTTATCCACATTTACCGGATTATCATCGACAACATGCATCGCCCCGCGAACGGTGTGCTGGACGATCTCCATACCGTGTTCCCTGATTTTCCTGCGTGAACTGGCGTAACGTGTAATATTTTTACCCAGGTCTGAGGCCATTCTCTGCGTGATACTTCGTCCCCGGGTAGCCGCTAAAGCCGTAGCCCGGGCCATTTCTGCTATCTGGTAAATCGTTACTCCCAGGGCTACATCAAGACCGGGAGGTACGCGCTTGAAAAAACCGAAAGGAAAATTGGCCAGGAAAGTGAAACCGGGGACGGTACTCATCGGCCTGGAAATATCCTTTATAGGCTCGTAGAGCGATTCCAGGATTACTTCTCTCCCGACGTCACCTTCTTCACGAATTCTGGCAAGCATCCCGAGGGTTAATATTCCCAGTAAGAAAGCCAGCCCGAAAAGAAAATCGCGACCGATTATGCTGAGAAACGGCAGGTTAATAGTGCTGGCAGGATCGATCCAGGTAAAGGTAAAATTGAGTTGCCGGGTGGAGAAGAAATCAGCGAGAAATCCCCCTGCTATCGGACCAAGTCCGGCGCCGATATTGGTAGCGAGAGAAGCGGTGGCAAGATATGATGTCGCTTCACCTTTGGGAGACAGTTTCAGACCGATAGTACCCACGGTGAACGATACCGCTGCGCTGGCAATCCCGGCGAAAATGTGCAGTATTATCAGCAGGGGTATGGTTAAAAAGTACCTGTCGGGTAAGGTGACAAATATCCATCCTCCCATTACCATGAGATAAAGTGAAATGCCGATAGAAAGGACTACCTTGTTGCTGAAACGGTCGGCTAATGGCCCCCATACACGAAGAAACAGTATATTGAAAACCTGACTCAGGATACTGAGACCGATTACCCATACAACGGGCATCCCCAGCGTTTGAAGCATATGAGCTGCGAAAAAAGGGATTGCCAGGTTGGACGCGAAACTCCAGTAAAACAGAAATTGCAGCAGGCGCTTGAAGTTTGGGTCGCGAAGCGGAGCTGTTAAACGTTCCTTTATGGAGGGTTGGGGACCGGTGACCGGCTGCATAAGTGGTTCGGGAATCAATGACATAAAGAAAACGCTGCCGAGACCAAGGAATAATGCTCCGAAGAGAATGGCGTAGCTGTAACCGAAAGCGGTGTCCTCCGGTAAGGACGAGTTTCTCCAGTAATCGATAAATATAGCAGAACCAACGCTGAAAACTACAGCGAAGGCAGTAGCGTAAGCCATGCGTCTTGAAAAGAATCTGCCGAGTATGTTTTGGGGTATCAGGTCACGCTGCCAGCTGTTCCAGGAAGCGTTGCATATGGCGCTAAGAATACCCCTGAAAGCCATTATCCCGATAACCAGGGTAATCGCTGCCTTTCCGGGTATCGGCATGAAAAAGGGAATTAATGCGATTGGAAACCAGCATAACTGGGCAAAAAACCATGAAAGGACGGATATAATTTTTCGCCGCCTGACCGATTCGATCAGCCAGATAGTCGGTATCTGGATAATCTGCATGATGAAGGGTATCGCGGCGAGTACACCTATATGGAAGTTTTCAGCCCCCAATGCCAGCGCATAAGCAACAAGAATCCCGCTGGTGGTAATGCTGAAGAAGCCCATCGATACGGCACCCTCAATAGTAACCCAGCGTAAGCCTGATTTGATCTCACCATCGGTGAGTGTTGCTTTAGGTCGGAGAAATTTGAACATTATCCGCTGCTTAATCTATCCTCATTTTTCTATTATATATCTAAAGAATATCTATAAAAATACATAGTGAATAACATAATTTTACTGCTGGTGTTTATCGCCTGGAATATGCAAAGGCTCCTTATTGGTAAGAAGCCTTTATTAAGAAATATACAATCGAGTGTCTAGTGTTCGGAGATGTATTTGTTTACCAGATCAACCGTATTGACCGCATTCAGGCTTTTAAATACCATGGTGAACTGATCTTCGAGTTCCTGCATTATTCCCGCCATATTTTCTTCCGGGAGGTGCCAGGTTTCTTCCTTAATTCCACCGAAACCCTTCTTCCTGGTCTTGTAAATGAATTGTTCCCGGGTATCATTGTTTTTCTTTTCATCGCCGTATCGTTCGGAAATATAGGTATGCATCTTGTTTAACAGGTCTTCAGGGAAATGAACGCTGTCGTATATTGTGTTCTGATAGCCTGTGGCAAGATGTACTTCCAGGGTATTGGCTTCCGGGAACAGGTCGAACATGTCATCGGGGAGAGTCGATGCTCCATGCTGTACGATTCCTCCAACACCATATTCCTCACGGGCAACCTTCCCCAGTTCCTTGATCGTATTGAAATCAAGTTTCACGTCGGCAATTGAACCGTCGGGTAGGACAAGTCCACCGTGAGTCGTTCCAGTCTGGACGCTTATCTTGGAAATTCCTTTTATATCTTTTCCAACCAGTTTATTGTATCCGTCCATATATGCTCTGAGTTCTTCAACGGTGGTATTGCTTTTGCCGACCTCGCCGATTTCTCCGCCGATCGATACTGTGACTCCATCCGGTTCGATGCTACGGATGTACTTCGTCATATTGGCGGCTACGGTGTAATTGTCTTTCTGCTGCTCGTCGAGAGTAGGTCGTTCAAGAACGACGAGAGTGGACGAATCGATGTCTATGTTGAGGAATCCGGCATCTATAGCTTCTTTG
>MGML01000148.1 GCA_001796415.1 Chloroflexi bacterium RBG_13_46_14 | reverse complement strand
GCCAGCCGTTATTGAGTTCTTTTTTAGAGAGTCTGGCCAGTTCAGAATCGGTGGGTTTCGATAACGATCCTTCTGTAAGCTGGACGCGGCACGTTCCACAGGTACCCCTTCCGGCGCAGATGCTGCTTATACCAATTCCCAGGTTGCGGGCGCAGTCTAGTAAAGATTCTTCATCACTGCACTCACCCTTCCTGCCTATAGGTTCAAATACTACAGTGTACCTACTCATAATCAGCAGCTTCCTTCCGTGAGGATTTATATTTTTATCAATTATAACGGATTCCGTTGACGGGTATTGTATTTTTATCTGTATACGCCGTATTCCCTGGTAAAATCAATCATAGCTTTTACATTCTCCGGCCTGGCATAATCAATCGGCATATTCGAAAGTATAAATCCTCCATCCTTACCACATTCGTCGATAAGCTTTTTACAATAATCCTTTACATCCTGAACAGTACCCACCTGGAGAATCGATGCCGGAATATCACCCATGATACACAGATGTCCTCCGAGAACTTCCTTGGCCCGCTTCATGTTTGTCCGGGCAAAATGACAGAGGATTTTACCCCTGGGTAGTTCCAGAAGATACTCGAGTCTCCTGTCCCAGACACCTTCGAAATATGGGCATGGAATCAGTCCGTTATTTACCAGAGACATAATCACTTTTTTCAGGGTAGGCCAGTAGAACTTTTCAAAATGAGGTAAGGACATAAATTCATCCGAACCGCGGTGAAGAGCGATGAATATCCGCTGGTTAACACTGCCTGAGGTCCTTGCCTCGATCCGGTCCATTGTTTTCCTGAACTGGTAATCTATAAGCTCCAGTAATCTGTCCGGTTGCCGGTACATATCCGTCATTGTACCATGCATACCTCTCAGGTAATCCGATACAGCGTCGAAAGGAGACCCTCCACCACCGGTACCCGTCACCGGGAATCCAAGTCTCTCGATTTCCTGTTGAAACATTATCAACTTGATTCGAATTTTACCGTACTCTTTACCTGCCTTCTGCAGTTTGCTGATTGCTTCGGCAACGTCAGGCCTGGCAAATACCTCGGCAAGAGAGAGAAGCCCATTATAATTGAACCTGAGTGAAGAAATGGGAGGAAGCATTTTTAACGGTTCCAAAGCTCCGCTGATTCTTGGAAAGAAAACTCTCAGCATGTAGTCGGATATATTATCGAGAGCGACATCGTATTCATCGGCTTTCATCCATTCGCCCTCTATTGCCTGGTGGCCTACATTGTCGGGCAATCCATGACCGGGCCATTTTATCTGATGCAGGTCCAGTTGTTCTAATGCAGCACCCGGAACGAATGGCTGGATATAATAAAGTCCGTCGGGTGCGAAATCGAGAATGGTTTTCTTTGTAGCCTCAAGCCACTTGTCACTGTCATACCAGGCATCTTTATAACTTATGCCGGTGTACTTGGCCGGGAAATAACCGAATGACAGATTTAGCGGAATCCTGTCCGGTACACGTAACTGGATGGCATCCGTTATCCTTCCGTTTCTTTCCTCATACAATTCCTTCGGAGTTTTCCCCATTTTCCTCACCCCTGGGACTGCAGCATTCCTACTCCTCTGTCTGCTTAGCTCTATTAACTAACCAAATCCGTGTCTTCTCGCCGTCTTTTCAGACGAGAAGACACAGGAATCGCTCGTTTTCACTTATTTTAGTAAACGCCGTATTTCTTTACGGTATCCATCATGGCACGGATGCATTCCGGTTTACCCTGATTGACGGTATTATTGGCAACAATAAGTCCACCGTCCTTACCGCAGTATTCCATGAGATCCCTGGTATATTCTTCGACCTGCTGAGGCGTTCCGGCATTGAGAAGAGAAGACGGGATATCACCCATGATACACATATGCCCGCCGAGTACGTCCTTGGCCTTTTTCATATCGGTGTAGGCAAAGTGGGCAACCATAGAACCTTTGGGAAGCTCGAGCAGGTATTCAAGTCGCTGGTCCCATATGCCTTCGAGGAACGGGAAAGGAGTAATACCCTTTTCAATCATCTTCAGCAGGATTGCCTTGAAACTCGGCCAGTAGAACTTCTCGAACTGTTTCAGCGACATGAAGCCGTCCGAACCGCGATGGAGTGCCATGAATCCGCGTGTCGGTTTGGTGAACTTCGGTAGAGAATCCAGCATGGCAAGTGTACTCTGCAGGCGTTCTTCAATTACCCGCATCAGATTGTCGGGATCCCGGTACATATCGATCATCGCTCCCTGCATCCCGCGCAGATAGTCCGAAATAGCATCGAAAGGGACTCCTCCCCCCGGACCGGTATTACATGGGAAGCCAAGTTTTTCAGCTTCTGCATAGAAATTCTTCATTTTAGGGCGCATTTCTTTTAATAACCGACCGGCTTTCTGGAACTTCTCGATAGCGGCAGCTACTTCAGGATCAGCCATAGCTTCGGCGAATTGCATACCGGCAAAAGGAGCACTCAACGATGAAAGAGGTGGGAGTTTCTTGAATGGCTCGGCTGCCCCGAACATACGCCCGAACATGGTACGGAAAGTGAAATCACCCCTGTCGTTGAAATAGAGATCATACTCATCGCCATTCATGCCTGCAATCTCAATCGCCTGGTGCTCCGAATCATCATCAAGACCCCAGCCAGGCCATCGCTGTGACTTAGGCTCAAGTAATTCCATGACGGCACCGGGTGAAAATCCCTGGATAGACCAGATTCCGTCCGGCTGATAATCGAGGAAAGTTTTCATAGATGCTTCAAACCATTTATCATGGTCGTACCATGCAGCCATTTTCGGTGTTCCGGTATATACTGCCGGGAAATAGGTGAGGGCTACCAGTATCGGGATCCTGTCCGGTATTTTCAACCGGACGGTATCCATGATGCGGGTTTCTCGTTCTTTATATAATTCTTCCGGGGTTTTGCTCATCATATAACTCCATTTTATTCGTTTTTCCGGTTATCGGTCATTATAATTCTCCGGGTCGTATTTTACCGCCGGTAAGGCATTCGGGCTATTTTTCTTGTATATTTTCCACCAGAAATAGTATCTCCTGGATTTCCCAGTTTCTTCCACCGAGATAATCAGGTTAATGAATACAGCTCTGCTATCACTTACATACGCCATATCCGGATTAAAAACAGCCGGAGAAATTACCGTTAATATGAAAGTAAAGTGCGGGAGTGGAGGCAAGTTATTATTACTTTGATAACATACAAATAACGACGGATGGTGTAGTGCGGAGTTTCATTTCGAAACAGGCCACGCTCATCCGCCGTCATAGTATCTCTTTCGACCAACCTACAGACTGGATCCGACGGAAAGGCAAATCCGGGAAACCTTAACAGGTCAGAGGATAACACCTCCGGTTATATGAGTATGTCTCATATAACCATTCCGGATTATCTGCCGTTTATCCTATATCCACTCCTTGGCCAGGGCAACAGCCGTCATGGCATCTCTGCCATATGCATCGGCGCCGGCATATTTTTTAATTTCCTCATCGATCTGGCCGCCGCCAACCATAATCTTAACCTTGCTGCGAAGACCCGCTGCTTTAATAGCATCAACGGTATTTTTCATGGAATCGAAAGCCAGGGTAAGGAAGCCACTCAAAGCTACGATAGCAGCTCCTGTCTCCTTGATTTTGTCAACGAAAGCCTGTACCGGGACATCAACGCCAAGGTCATAAACCTCAAAACCACTGATATCAAGCATGAATACCACGATATCCTTACCGATATCATGGATATCACCTGCTACGGTACCGACGATAACTTTACCTAGTTTTTCTCCTCCTGATTCAGCCGTCATTACCGGCTTGACGATTTCGGAAATGATTTTAAAGATTTCGCCTGAATATATAAGCTCGGGAAGGAAATACTCGCCGTCGGCGAATCTTTTCCCTACCACCTCCATGCCTTTTCTTGCAGAGTCGAAGATCATATTGGCATCCTCGCCTTTTGCTATCATATCTTTTACCATCTGGATAGCTTTATCTTCTTTCAACTCCGCAACTGCATTCGTCAACTGTTCACTCATTACCTTTTTATCCTCCTTGTTATTGTGCTTGATTATTCTTTCGCGAATTTTACCTGTAAAGGGTAACTCCGTATTCTACATCATATTACCCGTTTCAGTCTATATTTATACAGAATTTTCTCAGAATAATCAAATCCTGCTTTTAACGGGTATATTTTTTCACATTTTCCTTAACGGTATACCCCGTATTCTTTTGTGTATTCGATCATAGCCCTGACATTTTCCGGCCTGGCTTTATCTATCACTCCACCGCTTGTCATGATAAAGCCTCCGTCTTTACCGGCTGCATCGATCAATTCTTTACAGTATTCCCTTACTTCATCAGGTGTTCCCGTATTCAGCAGACTTATCGGTACGTTTCCGGCTATGCAGGCTACATCGCTTAACGCTTCTTTGGCTAATGCCATATCAGTGAAATCGAAATGCCAGATAACTTTACCCTTCGGTATATCTCCTATAATACCCAGCCGCGATGTATATTCACCTTCAGCAAACAGAAATGGTACCATCCCCTGTTCTATATACGCCATTATCATCTTTTTCAGAGTCGGCCAGTAAAAAGTTTTGTACTGCTTATCGGACATAAATCCATCAGCACCCTTGTGAAGGGGAATGAATATCAACGGCCTGCTTGTGGCACGAGCAGCTTCCGCGCCTAGTTCCACCATTACCGGTGTAAGTCTCTCCATTGCTTCCAGAAGTTTGTCGGGCTGCCTGTATATGTCGGTCATCACACCCCGGCTGCCTCTTAACGTATCGGCTATCGCGTCATAAGGTGCCAGGGTGGAACCGCCTGCAACCAGCGGATATCCGGCTTCGGTAACCTGTCTGTTACAGGTAGAAACTGCCTTTCGCCATTTTATCGCTTCTTCTCCGGCAGACATAAGAGCTTCAAGGGCAACCCGCATTTCAGGTCGACCGAAGGCAGTAAGATAGGTACTGGTAAACGGCATCTGGAGGAGTGAACCAAGACCCCCAAGTTTTTGAAACGCCTGGAGTTTACCGAAAATACGGGGCATATATTTACGCATCAGGAAATCTGACGGATCCCGGATCAGGTCGTCATATTCATCGGCTTTCATATATTCCTTTTCTAGGCACTGGTAGGGAGAATCCGGAGCAGTGCCGTGCCCCGGCCAGAGATATAACGTATAATCAAGGATTTCATACGATCTGCCGGGACCGGGGACTGCCGAGCCACCGTGGACGTCCGGCCGGAGATCGAGTATGTAATCTCTCCAGGCATTGATCAGCTTTTCATAATCATACATCGCTTCTTCGGTGGTAATCCCCGCGTAATAGGCAGGGAAAAATCCGATATTAGCGTAGATGGGAATCCTGTCGGGTACCTTCAGTTGAACTACGTTTTTCATCCTCAGTACCCGGTCATGATAAGCTTTTTCTGCTTCGGGATTCACAAAATCAAGATGCTGGCCGTTGAACCAGGCATTGAACATCGAATCCATCTTATCCTGGGGTGATTGGGCGACCTGCCCCTCTTCGTTGCCGCTCATTAACCCGTATTCTATCCTGAAGCATGAAAATTATCAAACAGAACCACATTTTACATAGATTTTACATTCGGATAAAACCGGGATAACAATCCCCATCTAACATTGAACTATAAGCAACGAAGGAGGCGAAAAATGAAGGAGAAAAATGAATAACAGTAATCCGTATACCAATAAAAAATTAAAAAGGAGAAACAAATGAAAAGGATAAAAAAATGGATAACAATTCTACCGATACTCGTAGTAACCGCTATACTCGGTTTATCGCCGGTCACTGCATTGGCCGCAGATGAAGACGTGGCCGCTGAAAATCCTGATTATCCCTATACCGGTTCTCTGGCTATTGTCGCGCCGAGAATCGCCAGGGAGAACCAGGAAATATCGATGAGGGTCTTTCTCAGGTGGAACCAGGAACCCTTCGAAGGGGCGGGAGTCTGGGCATTTACCCGAGACCAGGCAGAGATAATGAGAAACGAAGTAAGGAAACTTGCCGAGGATCCGTCAACTCCGATCGATAAGAAAGACTACGAAGCACTGGCCAGCATTCACGGTACACCCATAGGAACGACAGGTTCCGACGGCAGAGTGTATCACAGCTTTGAGAACAAGGGAACGTACCTGCTTGCCGCTGTGAAAAGAGGTTACTTCCCCGGATTTACTACTATACGTATCGGCACTATGCCGAAAGCAATGGTACTCGATGCACCCCAAAAAGCCCGTGTTGATGAAACTGTCACCATGACTGTCACCCAGCGTGGTACCGGTACTGCCATAGAAAATGCCGGTATCTGGGCGTTCACGAAAGAGAGAGCCGAAGAATTTCATACCGATATCAACGCGATCAGAGAGAGCTCCGATATCGCAGCCGAAGACATCGATTATGAATCTCTGGCGAATATTTATGGTGAGTTCCTTGGACGAACTGACAGCCACGGACAGCTCAATCATGCATTTTCTAAAGAAGGTGCTTACCTATTAATCTCAATCAAGCGTGGATATATCCCCGGCAGGGCTGGCATCCGGATCGGCGAACCGACTTTCAAGTCTCTGGCTATCGAAGCTCCAAAACGCGCCCGTGTTGGAGATGAGGTAACGATGACAGTATATGATAGCAGAACCACCGAACCCATAGAAGGTGCCGGTGTATGGGCGCTGGCCAGAGATAAAATGGGCTCACTCCAGGCAGATATGAAGGCGCTTAGAGAGGATACAGCCGTTGCCGCCGAAGACAAGAATTATGAATCCCTGATGAATATCTATGGTGAATTCCTGGGACGGACGAACGGATCAGGACAGGTTAACCATGTATTCGAAGAAAAAGGTGGTTACCTGCTGGTCACGGTTAAGCCGGGATATTTCCCTGGCTGGACTACTATACACGTAATCAATACTCCGGACTTAGATAATTCTGACGATGTAGTCCGACCCTACCGCGATAGTATTAATGCCACATCCTTACGCCCGGATTTACAGAACACTTCAGTCAGTATAGAAGATACCACCCAACAGTAAAATCAAGACACGGATATACCAGGCTGGCTTGTTACGAGCCGGCCTGGTATTACGTAAAGTATAGGCAGGTACGAAGCTTTGGAGTATAATAACCGTAAAAATAAACCCCCGCAGAAAAAACAGATGCCGAAGATACTGGTAGTCGACGACGAAGCACATATCATTGAACTGGTAAGACTTTACCTCGAGAGGGAAGGTTTCCAGGTTGATGAAGCCTGCAACGGCACCGAGGCGGTTTCAAAACAGCGCGCCGGGAATCCCGACCTTATCCTGCTCGATCTTATGCTGCCGGATATCGACGGTTATGAGGTATGCCGGCGGATACGGACCCAGAGCGATACTCCTATCCTGATGCTGACTGCCCGTAAAGAGGATATCGATAAAATCGTCGGCCTGGAACTCGGCGCCGACGATTACCTTACCAAACCATTCAATCCACGGGAGCTTGTTGCCAGGGTCAGGGCAATTCTGCGCCGCTACCAGGCAGGGCAACAACCCGGCGATATCGCAGAAATGGGAAAACTGAGGATAGATTTCCCCAGGCAGGAAGTGACCGTAAACAGCCGTCCGGTCAAACTCAGAACCAAGGAATTCTCCCTTCTGTCAACCTTTATACGCAATCCAGGCATCGTACTGAGTCGGGAAAAACTGCTTGAGGATGTATGGGGATTCGACTACTACGGAGAAAGCCGGACCGTGGACGTCCACGTCAACCATCTGCGCGACAAGCTGGCCGGCTCCGGAGTACGTATCGAGACAGTCCGGGGCACCGGATACAAGATTACCGCGGGAGACGAAAAAGAATGAGTCTCCGGATGCGGCTGATCCTGTCGTTTACTGCGGTTATAATCCTCTGCCTGGCGGTAGTAGCATTAGCGGTCACCGTATCTCTCCGGAGTATCCGCGATGATTACAACATGGACCAGCTTACCAATATGGCAAGACCGATTTACGTCCAGGTGCTTTCGCTGGCGAGAGGAGAAGAGACCTGGAGAAACCTGCTTGAAAATCTTCAAGAACAGTCCACGAACAATAATGTGTATATATTCCTGGCTGACAAAACCGGCAGGATAGTGAGATATTTATCTCCGGAAGAAG
>MGML01000147.1:2533-5756 GCA_001796415.1 Chloroflexi bacterium RBG_13_46_14 | reverse complement strand
TCAAGTGTTTTCAGAAACACACGCACTCTTTCTACGAATTCCGCAAATGATTCGCCTCCCGGAAAGCTGAGTCCGGTATCGACGTTCATTACCGACCTGGCAAGATCAGGGTATTTCTCATTGAGTTCCGCGAAGGTCAGTTCTTCAGCTTCACCGAAGTTCATTTCCCGGAGTTCATAACACGTCGTTATCTCGATATTCCGGCCGGATACGGCGCCTTTGGCCGTATCAACAGCCCGCTGAAGATCGCTTGAATATACGGCGTCTATTCTTTCATCAGCCAGGCGTTTCGAAAGCTTTTCCACCTGACGGAATCCTTCTTCATTCAGGTCTATGTCCGTATATCCGGCAACGCGACGGTCAACATTATGGTCGGTTAGTCCGTGTCTTACCAGTAGCAGTCTTGCCAATACAATCTCCTTTTCCGTCTATACAAGCCATCCGTTAAAGAGGGCCGTACTCGCAATCAGCAGAATGCCGGTTTCGGCAAGTTCGTTGATCGCGCCGTAGGTATCTCCGGTCAGTCCGGCGAATTTACGCCTGAAATATTCACATGCGGCAATGATCAGGATCCAGATGACGGCCATTATGCCGATCGCGACTATATAATAATAGTCCAGACCAGCCCACCATGCCAAGAATACCGCGATTCCAAGCGTTATTATTGTAGCCACGCCTAACCTCGCATGGGTAACTCCATCCTTGAAAGCTTTCCCCAGCCCTTCATTCCGGGCATATTGATACATTGCCAGCGCGTATACCATAGTCCAGCGACCGATTACGGGCATCAAAATAAGTATTGGAGTAACGGAAGCCTGGGGGATGCTGTTGAGGAGCAGGAACTTCATCAGGAGGAGAAGAATAAGCCCAACTACACCGAAGGCACCGGTGCGGCTGTCATGCATCACTTTCCAGCGTTCTTCGGCGGGTTTGTTTCCGGCAAGACCATCACAGGTATCGGCAAAACCGTCGAGGTGCATTGCGCCCGTAATTATCACCAGTAAAATGATTGTTAAGGCACTCGTTGCTGCAGCGGGGAGAAAAAGGCTGAAAATCCAGTTCAGTAAGGCAAGAATCGCACCGATGATAAGGCCGGCTACCGGAAACCATGCAGTGGAACGCCCCATATTCTCGGCGGTTTCGGTTCGACCGCCGGGAATGCGGAATATGGTGAGAAACCTGAGAGCGGTAAGAAAACTCAAAAGCTACTCCTCACTCTCCGAGACTCCGGCTTCGGCAAAGGTGGACATGCCTGACAGGATTTTTACCGCAGTGTCGCAAAGGAATATCCCGAGTGCGGCGCCAGTGCCTTCACCGAGTCGTAAACCCAGGTCAAGCAGGGGAGTAAGTCCCATGTGTTCGAGCATGGCGCGGTGCCCGGCTTCGGCGGATACATGTGACGCGATCATGTAGTCTTTAACCTGCGGCGCAAGGGAGACAGCGATCAATGCTGCCGCTCCTGAGATAAAGCCGTCGATAACCACCGGGATGCCTTGAGCGGCTGATCCAAGTATCACTCCAGCAAGCCCGCCGATTTCCAGACCTCCCACTTTAGCCAGGACATCCAGGGGCTGTGATGAGTCTGGTTTGTTTACTGCGAGAGCCTTTTCTACAATTGCTGTCTTATGTTTCAGTTGCTCGTCGGAGATACCGGTACCTCTGCCGGTTACTTCGGAAGGCTTTCGACCCGTGATGGCGACGCATACGGCGCTGCTGGCGGTAGTATTGCCTATACCCATATCTCCTGTGCCGACTATATCGAGTCCACGGGCTATCTCGTCGTTGACTATCTCAATACCGGTTTCTATGGCTTTCACTGCCTGCTCAGGAGTCATTGCCGGTCCGGCGGCAATATTCCCGGTGCCACGGGCGACTTTTCTTGATAGCAGCTTAGGATTCGGCTTCATATCAGAAGCTACACCGATATCGACGATGATATTCCGGGCTCCGGCCTGTTTTGCCATTATGTTGATGCCGGCGCCGCCGATAAGGAAATTTTCCACCATCTGGG
This sequence comes from Chloroflexi bacterium RBG_13_46_14, assembly GCA_001796415.1. The sequence continues at coordinate 3,745 of MGML01000147.1, read as the reverse complement.
CGGTTACTTCCTGCGGCCAGTTTCCTACGCCCTCGGCAACTACTCCATGGTCACCGGCCATGGTTATTACTGCCCTGTGATTGATCTCCGGAATCGCTTTTCTCTGTATACCGGCTATCTGTATAGACAGGTCTTCAAGCCTGCCAAGGCTGCCTTCAGGTTTGGTCAGGAGATTCTGCCTGGCACGGGCTTCATCCATGGCTTTTTCATCAAGTGGCTTGATCAGGTTTAAAGTGTTGATTAACAAATCGGTCATTACTTCTCCTTCAAACTATACAAGTAAAATTGATTAAAAACATTTTAACTTTTTTACAGACGGTTGTCCAACGCCCCGCAGGGGAAGTTCTAATTCCGAAACTCTAAGACCTAAATATTTAGGATTTAGAAATTAGAGTTTAGAGTTTTATAACACTGCTATTGACAAAACCTTTGAAAATTTGGTTATGTATACTACACGTGATACGGAATTCAGGAGAAAGTATTATGGATGGTCCACTTTCAGGAATAAGGGTGTTAGCGATAGAGAATTATCTGGCAGGTCCGGTTGCATCGATGACGATGGGCGACCTTGGAGCCGAGGTTATCAAGATAGAACCGAAGGAAGGAGATAAAAGCAGGTTGACGGTTGGCCCTAATCACAAGGGTGAATCCAATCACTATCTAAGCTGGAACAGGAATAAGAAGAGTATCGTGCTCGACCTGAAATCGGAGTCCGGCAGGAAGGCGCTGTACGACCTCGTGGAGGTATCGGATATAGTGATTAATAATTTCAGACCGGACGGAATGAAGAAACTGGGTGCTGACCACGAAACTTTGAGTAAGATAAATCCCCGGATAATCAGCCTGAATCTTTCCGGAATGGGACCTTCAGGTCCAGAAAGAGATACGCCGGTAGTGGATAGTGTCGCTGGAGGGATTAGCGGTCTGTTGAGTGTCACCGGAGAACCGGGCGGTCGACCGATCAGGCCGGGTCCTGCAGTATGTGACATTACCTGTGCCCTTTACGGAGTCATTGCCGCCATCAGCGCGCTCTACGAACGCGAGAAGACAGGTAAGGGACAGGAAATACACGTTCCCTTGCTGGGGGCGGCGGTAGCCCTCATGGGCTATCATATCAGCTATTACACCTGTTCGGGGGAAGTACCGGGACCGTTAGGTTCAGGATACCCGTTCACGGCTCCGTTCGGAGCGTACAAAACGAAAGACAGCTAC
>MGML01000147.1:0-2468 GCA_001796415.1 Chloroflexi bacterium RBG_13_46_14 | reverse complement strand
TATGATACTGGACATAGAACACCCTCTGGGAGGAAATGTCAAGCTGGCCGGGAATCCGATAAAGATGAAGTCGATAAAGGGTACTCCCCAGGCTCCACCGACACTCGGCCAGCATACAGAGGAAGTGCTGAAGTCGGTGCTGGGTTATACAGATGGAAAGGTACAGGTAACCCAGGGAAATTAAGCCCTCCTCTTCATCACGATGTAACAGAACAGGAACGAGGCGACACACCAGGCACCGGTAACGGCGAAGGCAAGCCCCAGATTCACGGGTACATCCGATAACGTTCCCCGAGAGAGGTCTGCCATATACTGAATCGGCAAGACTCTATGGATAGCAGCCATCCAGTCGGGAAGCTGTTCTGCGGAATAGATTACCGGTGAGAAGAACGTGATAAAAAATACCAGGAAATTGGTAACAACACCTGTCATCCTCGGACGCGGCACGGCGAGGGCTAGCGCATAACCGACAAAGGTCCCGGTCAATGAAATCAGGATGAACACAGGGACGACCAGTGGGCTTACCTGGAGGGTAAATCCATGATACACCGAACCGATGAAGAGAGCGATTATGATTCCCGGCAAGGTGAGTAAAAAGATGATAGTGGCATCCGAGGCCAGCAGTAACATCCTTGGAACCGGGAGTGACAGCATAAAGTCATACGTGCCTTGAATCCTTCCGTAAGCAACCATACTAGGAACCACACTCAAGCCCACCATAAGGAGAAGCAGAGTTGGTGTTCCGGTGATCAGGTGCCGGGCGATGGGCGGAGTAATATCGGGGAACAGAAATGACATGCCGATAACGAAAGCTAAGGGCATAATTATCTGAACAACCCCTAACATTGCCATCCATGGGCGGCTGGAACTCCAGCTCCAGGTCATCATGAGTGGATAGGTACGGATAGCGTTTATCATTATGCTGCGGTTCCTTCCGGCAGTTCTTCACCCTCGATACGTCCCACCATGCTTATGTAGACATCTTCGAGTGTGGTCGGACTAAGAGAATATTCTTCGACAAGTCCGTCATTTTTATAGGTATTTGCTTTCTCAATAGCTTCAGGAATTCTATCCTGGCTGACACGCGCCAAGATCCGACGGTTGGAGATAATGGGCTCTGCCAGGAAATCCGGCAGTTCATGTATTGTTCTGCCCGGTTCGAGTATCAATTCCATTCTCATGCCGTTGTCCCTGTCGTTCTTCAGTTCAGCCGGAGTCCCGACACCTTTGACCTTCCCCTGGTCGATTATCGCCAGGCGGTTAACAACTCTTTCGGCTTCCAGCACATTATGGGTTACCAGGAGAACGGCAGAACCCATTTCAGCCACTCCCTGTACTTCCTGCCAGAGAAGTCTGCGACGAAGGGGGTCGATGTCATTGGTCGGTTCATCGAGAATAACGATATTACCCGGTTCCACGACTGCCATGCAGAATGACACCAGTCTTTGTACTCCTCCGGTAGAATTAAGGCCGATGGTGTTTTCCCATTCGTTCATCTCCAGCTTATCGATAAGTTCGCGGGTCCTGCGTTTGATGTCGGCTTTTTCCCCTCCGCGTATCTTTCCGACCAGTTCGATAGCCTGAAGCGGGGTTAATCCCACGATTGGTGCCTGGGTTTGCGACTGGAAGGAGCATTTCTGGCGGGCATAGCCAGGATTGGCGACGGCATCGACGCCGTCGACCGTGATGCTTCCGGAATCAGGTCTCGCCAAACCGATTATCTGTTTTACCAGGGTGGTTTTTCCGGCTCCGTTCGGTCCGAGAAGTCCGAATATCTCTCCCTTTTCTACGGACAGGCTGATGCCGTCATTAGCCTTCACCTTACCTTTTCGATACGTTTTATAGATGTCTTTGATTTCAAGCAACATATTCACCGCCATGCACTGAGTTTTGTGGATTGTAATATCAACATCGACATATGGGAAATTAGTGCAAAAAAACTACACTTTAACAACGGGAAGCTGGATTTCAACAACGAATTTACCAGGAGGAGAACTGCTTTGCGTATCACTAAAATATATTTCCCGATCAGGACCGACAATCCTGTAGTCGATGAGATAGATTTCCCTGCGAGACCCAATAATCTGGTAAGGGTTTGTTTCAAACCATTTAGCTAATGCAATATTCGCAGGAGCGCCCGAATTTACACCGCCCTTGTGAATTGTCGTCACCATCTGGTCATACCCGGGAAGCTCCTTACATTGAAATTCACCTATGGATGGTACATCCTGAGAAACAGGGAACGCTAATTCCCAATCATACTCCTCCACTCCGGAAGTCTCGCCGTGAAACATCCCTATTGGAGGTCCGACTATTTGTGAGCCTGAATTTAAAACATGTTCAACTATTTCCACAAGGACCGATGAGGCTTTACTCCACACCGGCTTTACGTCAAAAGTGTTTGGAATCATTGTTCTTGTGGAAACAACCTGTACCGACGGTACCTTTTTAATAATCATTTCGTATGC
>MGML01000146.1:4624-5213 GCA_001796415.1 Chloroflexi bacterium RBG_13_46_14 | reverse complement strand
TGGTAATAGCAGCTCCTCAGAGTTCATTCAATGTGCTTGAATATGACATTATTCGGGATTATCTCGATAACAGAGGCTGGTTGATTATACTGATCAATCCGGGAACTATCGAAGATATGAAAGAATTTATCGGCGAATATTGGATGAATATCGAAGAAGGAACTGTCATCGATCAATCCGCATATTATTCCACTCCTAATAATCCAATCATACCGAGAACTCAAAATACGTTTGGAACCTTCGGAATATCGGAAACATATTATCCGGGAGCTGTAGCCATCATTCCGATAGAAGAACCACCGGATAATATCATGATGGCACCGCTTTTCTATACGAGCTTAGCGAGTTGGGTCGAAGCGGATTATAATCCGACTATCGAACCAGTATTTAACGAAGAAACAGAAAAGCTAGGGAGCAGGGCGTTAGGGGTATGGGTAGCTATCCAACCTCCGGAAGAAGAGCTTAATGAAGACGGAACCATACCGGCAGGTACCAAGTTCACCCAGATCATAGTCGTCGGTGATTCGGACTTTGCCTCGAATCAACACTTTTACAATGCCTATAACGGATACCAGTTCCTGTATATGAT
>MGML01000146.1:0-3684 GCA_001796415.1 Chloroflexi bacterium RBG_13_46_14 | reverse complement strand
AGGTGGTCGAGAAAATCTGGAACCACGATAAACGTTGCCGGTTGGTTTTCCTGGTAACGGTAATTCACTATTGCTGCAGCAAGATGAGTTTTCCCGCATCCGTTAACACCCTGAAATACCAGCCAGCTGTCAGGTGATTCTACAAATTCACTAGCAAGACGCAGAGCTTCTTTTAAATTCTCGCGATAAATCGCTTTATCACGCTGCCAGTCAAAATTTTCAAATTTCATCTCTTTCTGACGCTTGAATTCCGGCGACCAGCTGTAAATGAGTAACGGAGATCTATCATGGAAAGCACACAGCTGATAAGGAGAAAAAGCGTTAAGGCGGGTGCGAATTCTCTCATCCAGTTCATCCAGAGGTCCGATGACTATGAATAAAGTCGGCAGTTGATTAATATACCGATGATTGACAAGCTGTTCAAGTTTCTCCTTTGCCCACGGTGTGCTTGACTGAGCACCCAGGTCATCCAGTATTAGAAGTGGAGTATTGCGCACCTGCTCAAAGAATTCATCATACGGCATATCGCTGTCAGGACCAAAACTGGAACGAAGGTGATCGAGTAAATCTGGAGTTGTTATGTAAAATACATGGCCATTATTTTCTACCTGATAACTGGCAATTGCCGCAGCCAGGTATGTCTTTCCACACCCACTCGGCCCGGTTAAGACAAGCCATCCCTGAGGTTTTTCAGCGAATTTTTTCGCCGCTCGATAAGCCTTTCCGTATTCTTTCTTGTCTGAAGGATTATCTCTCGTTCCCTCTTTATTCAGTGTATCAAAGCTGACGTTGATTAATTTGCCCAGGTTGCTGTACCGCTGTAACTGGGCTTTCCGTTCAGCGTCTGCCTCCTGCCTGGTACAGGTACAGGGCACTACCTGACTGTAATCAGGTTTGCCTGTAGCTAAAAGAGGATGAACAAACTTGGCTCCTCTGCAAATCGTGCAGGAAGACTTGGAGTCTGTATCTTCTTCAGCGTTTGACCAGATGGTCGTATTTTTGTTTCCTGTATTTTTCTGGATCTGTTTCAGAACCTCGCTTACGTGTTCCATCACCCCTGCCTTCCGCAGACCAGTTCTCCAAAATCCTGTCTATATACCGCCAGTTCCTTTTATTCAAGCTGACAGCTTCCTTTATGGCATCCCTGATCCATGATTCAGGATAAATGTTCTCAGCCTCTTTAATCCATTCAGCTATCAAAGGATTTAGCATACCAACATTTTCTTCATAGAGTGTGAATATGTCCGGAGGAGTCTCAGTTTTTATAACGCTAGTCCGTTTTCCGAGTTTAAGGCCTTCCAACACTATCTCTCCGTTGCGTATTTTCTCCAGCGCTTTTTTATCATTTTCCGTATTTATGAAGTACAACTCCTCCGGGTCTCCATCACGGTCAAGTTCAAGCAGCAGTATCGTTCCGCGTTTTACGGCCAGATCGAGGGCATTTGATAATAATTTCGCAGATTCTTCACTTTTTACATCCAGACTCTTGACAAGACCAGAATCAGAAAGCAAATCCTTGAGGGTAACAAAACGCGGATGTCCTCGTTTGCCATAGATATCCCGGAAAATATGAAGAGTCACTTTCAGCTCGTAAATATCATGTATCCGAGGTAAAAGTTTGCTGATAAACAGGTTCGGTATCGGGGTAAACTGCATTCTGGCAGGAAAGCCTTCGAACTGCTTCATAACATACTCGGTTCCTGGTATGGCAGGTTTTCAAACTTCGAAAGCCTGGGAACGAAACGAAGGTTCACCGTACCAACAGGTCCGTTCCGGTGCTTGGCAATAATTATATTCGCGATACCCTCAGGGTAATCCCTGTCGGGATACTGATTATCCCATTCTTCTCGACTGTAATAATACTCATCACGATAAATAAACATCACGACATCCGCATCCTGTTCGATGCTACCACTGTCACGAAGGTCTGATAACTGAGGACGATGTGAAGCTCTCCACTCCGATGCGCGACTCAACTGAGATATCGCTATCACGGGAATCTTCAATTCCCTTGCTACCGCTTTCAATGAGCGAGAAATGTAACTTATTTCCTGAACGCGATCCCGGATCTGTCCATCCATCAGACCGAGATGATCGATAATCAGTAGGTCGAGACCGTGTTCGTAATATAATCTCCTTGCCCGGCTTCTTAACTCGCCTACCCGCAGGCGAGGATTGTCGTTTATATATATCGATGCTTCGGAAAGGATACCGGTAGCATCCATGATCCTCTTTTCTTCCGCTTCCGAATGCAGGCCGAGACGGACATGATTAAGATTAACGTCAGCTTCGCTCGCCAGTAAACGCATTACCAGCGGTTCCCTTGCCATTTCAAGGCTGAATAAAGCAACGGTTGCCCCCTGCTCGATCGCAGCATTCCTTGCTATGTTCAAAGCAAGGCTGGTTTTTCCCATACTGGGTCTCCCGGCTATCACGATAAGATCCGACTGCTGGAAACCACCAAGAAATTCATCAAGACCATTGTAATAGGTCCTGACTCGTGAGACAGGTTCGCCTGGTTCATCTTCAGTAGAGATAGGAGCTTCGAAATACTTATCCAGTACCGCCCGTATATGAACAAAATCACCCGACGTTTGTCCGTGTCTCAAGCTGAAGAGTACATCTTCTGCCCTGTTCAGGCTGTTTTCTACATCAGGATCTACATCAAAACCAATAGATTCAATCTGTTGAGCCGCCTCGATCAACCGGCGGCTGATGGAAAGACGATATACTATCTGGGCATAGTGCTCTATATCCAGAGACGTCGGTACGATGGATACAAGATGGCTGAGATAGGCGGCACCGCCACACTCTTCCAGTTTCTCCCGCCTGTCCAGTTCCTGGGCTACTGTGATCTGATTAATGGCTTCATCACGGCGGTTGAGTTCAAGACAGACGTCATAGAGAATACGAGTTCTTTCATCATAAAAATAGTCTGATTCGGAAAGCTGCCCGGTTATCTTGTATATGGCTGCACCATCGATAAGGAGAGAACCGATTACAGCTTCCTCGGCATCTATATCATGTGGCGGTAACTTCTCCATACCTAACCCGTCCCGTCTCCTTCAACCATGTAAATGAGTCAATATTATTCTGTTTCTTCAGCGGGTTTTTCCGTTACCGTAACTTTTATTTTCGGAGTAACGTCCTTACTAAGCCTGATTTCCACGTCGTAGGTACCGAGCTGGTGAATAGGTTCAACGAGTTTTATTTTTCTTTTGTCAACTTCGAGACCGGTTGCTTTTTCCAGTTCAGTAGCGATATCGACGCTGGTGACCGATCCGTAAAGACGTTCTTTTCCGCCGCTTTTCGCCTCAATAAAAATCTCTTTGCCACTAATAGATTTGCCGATATCTTTTATCTCCAATTCGGCCAGGGCATCAGCCTTTTTCCTTGCTTCCATCTTCGCTGCCATAGCTTTAACTGTTCCGGAGTTGGCGAATACAGCCAGTTTACGGGGAATCAGGTAATTCCTCGCGTAACCGTCAGTAACGTCCTTCATTTGACCGGATTTAGCGACATTAGGTACATCTTCTGTAAATATAACATTCATAAGCGTCCTCTTTCGCCATTATTATACTGTAACAGAGTATATTTGTAAAAAATATCTCAAGACTGGAAGTAAGAACTTATTAAAAATTTTCTGTATCGGAGTCATTTGCCTGTCAGGCTCGGTTAGTGTTG
>MGML01000145.1 GCA_001796415.1 Chloroflexi bacterium RBG_13_46_14 | reverse complement strand
TATTCAATAGATTCATACACCTGCTTCCGTTGTTCGTAATAAGGATCGGACTCGTCTAACGAGGCAAGTTCCTCTTCCTGCTGGCCCTGCATATTCATGCTTCCGGTGCAGTGATAACAATCTATTCCGTCTATCTCTTCATCCTTGAGTTCTTTCACGTCTACAAGCTCATTGAAAGACAGAAGTACCCCACCAGCAAGATCGCGGGCAGCCATTCTTTCATCCTCCCAGTCGCGGACGTGCCAGTCATCGGTGTTATTCTCTCGTGTATACATTGTCGTCCCTATCTGGATCATCTCTTCGTTACTGCTGATTCCCCCTGACATGTGGGTAAACGTGTGAAGGCGATCCGGTGCGACGAATTCCATAAGCGTACTTGTTTGACCGGTATTTCCCTGCTCTACACTGTTGCTTATCATCTCGATCCGGTATGATTGTACCTGATCAGCGGCTTCGATAGCTTTTTCAACGACTTCTTTATAATCGGGACGGGTATCTCCACAGCCGGTAAGCAACCCTACCGATAGACTAAGAATCAGTATCGAGTATAGTAATCTATATTTCATAGACTATCATTCCTTCCTTTTCTGTTTGCGGGTTATCAATCCAGCCAGCTTCCGGAGAACGGCGCAACCTGCGTCATCGATTCAGCAACCTTTTCAACATCAATGGGTTTCAGCCCCGGATAAAACCAGTGGATATCCATGCTGATATTATTCGAGGAATCCAGGTCTTCGGAATCGCTTATCAAAACGGATATATCCCAGAATCTGTGTACCGCGTCTCCTTCTACATCGATGGACCGGATCTCATAACCGTCCGGCAGGTACTCAGGCAGGGGCACCGGCAAACCGATGATCCCGCTCGCCTTCTCTGCCGGAGACATTATTTCAGCACCCGCATCCTCAACGGTATCACTACAGGAAACCACCGGAAAAAGAACCGTTAGCAGTAAAACAGCTGTAATCGCTTTGACAAAACTGTGCTTCATACTTTGCCAACCATTCTTTTAAGCCTAACTCTTAAATGTTCGAAACTTATATCGACCAGTCGATTTCCGGCGTCGAGGTTATTTTCGTATCGTCACAACCCGGGAAAAACAGTACTGATGCCATGAGTAACACTAATAATCCGGTTCTTCTCATATATCCAGGTAAATTTTTCGCAGTTGTTTCCTTTCAGTTAAGTGCGGTTTCTTTCTTCCATAAAAAAACTTTTCAATGCCTCCTCAAGGGGTTCATAATACATCATCGCCTCATCCTCATACCGGCCGCAGTTGATATATACCGGCGATGTTACCGCAATATAGAGAGGACTTTCATCATAGTATAACGGGATATCCCACGAATATTTCTCCTGCTCTTCGATTATCTTCATGATGGCTTCTTTTTCCTTGATATCATAGAAAAACAAACGCAGATTTGGAGAGATCGTCGTGTTCGTCGGGTCCTGTACTATTGAAAACGAGTTCTCCGTATCCTCGAAATCCAGCCTGAAAAGAGGCTCTTCCAATCCCTGCGGCGAATCCATATAGCCTTCATGGGTACTGAGTCTCATTTCCCAGCCTTCCGGTATTGTGTTGTATATGCCCTTTAAAAAACTGACGAACTCCGGTCTCTGCTGGTTTTTCGCCAATACTACCGATTCAGCCTTTTTAAGATCGTTTCCGGTAAACCACCATTCACCCATTGATCGAAACATCCCCAGGGCGAAGGGAGTGTCTGCATCACGTGAGCAGGAACGAAGGACCTGAATCGTTGCGGCGCAAGCGTCTTTCCGGAAAGAGACTTCACGCAGCGGCAGTAGTTCACCATTGTCTAATCGGTACATATCGGCGTAGTTGCAATGTCGCTCATCGTAGATGTAATCGATTCTGATATCGGTGCTTTTTGCACCGTCGATAATTGATTCTATCCCGATGCTGTCCAGTTCAGCGAACGTTTCCGCAGGATCGTACATGGGTCTTTCAGGTATTTCTTCCTGAAGGTCTCCTCCTAACCATTCGAGCTGCCCTTGGGAATCCGTAACGATTGCGAAACTGAAGAGATTACCCTCGTTATCGTAGCTGCTGAACATGGCTGAACTGTACACAATCTTATCCTCTCTGGTACGCAGGTCGAACGACTGCAGGTGTGTACGGTTGCCACTGGCCCCGGTGGTATTCAGTATTTCATCCCAGAAGCCGGTGAAGGAGAACTCGGATACCGGCATCAGGTAAGGCAGTTCCGGTGGAGCGCATCCGTTCAACACTCCCGCGATTAATAGTACAGCCATAAATGCCGGTATCAGTATTGCCGGTCCATGTAATTTCATGTCACCTCCGTTGCGTTAGGGTGGCGTTACCAAGGCGATGACCGGGTTTCGGTTCAACAATAACGTCAGGTTCTGCCGTAGCCGTACGATATTCCGCAGCTTGTACAGTCCAATCACCGAGAAGCGTCTCCACATCATACTCTCTTATTTCTTTCGCTTTGCCATAACTCACATCTTCGTAAGAAATTCCGAGAGTATCAGCAACATATTGCCTGAGTGCCTCTTCATCATAACTGCAACTGCTGAGTAAATCGGTCTGCGGAAAGCGGTCGATATTCTCCCACCACAACCTGGCTATTTCCAGTTCGGTTTCGCTGTACATGTAATCGGTGGCACGCACTTTCCAGTAAGAATGCTGTGCCGGGGCGGAGCCGGTCATACCTTCCGGCCCAAGTCCGTCAGCGGCAAAACTTGCCGAGGCATAATCAAGCCTTTCCAGATCATCCCTGGCGATTAGCGTTACCGATGTAAAATCCCTCTTGTAGAGAGTATAAAGATCGATTACTGACTTCACTACCGTCTGGGCGCGCTCCTCGAAACCGGCGGCCGTTTCAGAGGTTATCAGCCAGCGTCCGACGCTTCTGTCATAACCTTCTTCAATCGCCAGGCTTCTTTCACCAATGATTTTATAAGGCTGAGCAAGCTCAAGGTTAGTAATTTCAGGAAGCTGCTTCCCGGATGATTCGGATACCGGCGCTTCTTCAACTGCGTCCTGGTCATTGCAACCAGTTATACACGGCAGGAAACTCATAAGTATTACCATGGCCATTATCAATACAAGCCATACCTTACTCATCAACAGACTCCTTTATCATTCAAGACTGTACAGCTTATCACGGCACCCGATTCATCTGACTGATCTCACCTGTCTCGCTGCCGAACCACACTGAACCTGTGTCATCAGTAGTAACAGACCTGATCTTACCGTCCGGAATACCATCATCCTCGGTCAGAAGTTTCCAGACTGTTTCCTTCAGGAAGCCAACGCCTTCAGCGGTTACTACTCCCGGATTGCCTTCAGGATCGAAAAAGATAAAACGACCGTTTTCACCCGGCAGACCTTCCGCGCGAGTGTAGACCTGCCAGTCTGTTCCATCATAATGACTGACGCCGCCCCCGTAAGCAGCAACCCAGATAGTACCTTTAGTATCTTCCTTGATATCCTGGACATATGGACGCGGTATAATAGACTGGTATTGTTCAACGGTTTGGAGTGTAAATTGAGAACCGTCATAGCACGTAATCCCCGTCATGCTGCCAAACCAGAGATTACCATCTTTATCTTCAGTAATAGCGCTGACACCGCGTGCTTCCATTCCGGTTTCAGAAGAAAAGAGCGTCCAGTTTTCACCGTCGAAACGTGTCACGCCGTCATGCCGGTTGCTGAACCAGACCATACCCCTGCTGTCGATAAAGATAACATCAGCGGCACCCAGATCTACGCCTTCCAGCAGTACGGCATCAGGATTATTCGGGTTTTCACCGCCAACCACCATAGCATCGGGGTCCAGACTGGTAAATGATTTCCATTCTGCCCCGTCATAGTAACTGACACCCCAATACGCGGAGACCCAGACGCCGCCATGGCTATCAGCAGCCAGGGTAATTACATCGTCACTTATCAGTCCGTCTTCAACCGTAAAATGCTGCCATTCTATTCCATCAAATTTGCATACACCGTCTATATAGCAGGTAACCCAGATGTTACCGTTACAATCTTTCGTTATCTTTCTGACCGTGTTGTTGCCCAGGCCATCATCTTCTGTGTATTGTTGCGTCTCTCCCGTCTTAGGATCACACCGAAATACTCCCCCTGATGTACCGGCCCAGATCTTGCCATCGGTATACAACAGGTCCAGGACCGGTTCGCCGACAGAAAATGATTCAACGGAATGAGACTCAGGTTCGTTTAGTTGTGAAGGCAGGTCGTTTTCCGGCGCGCATGAGAGTACCGGAAATACAACGATAGCGGTTATCAGGGTAACAACGAATTTTCTCATTAACTTACCTCTGTATGTTTTCTACATATACGATGGGTCTTATCTGCCGCCCCCAGGTGTAAACCAGATAGTCCTCAGATATCACTGGAAACATCAGTACCCGGCGAAGAGTCCTTTCTTCGGATTCCCTTTCGATCTCGGAGGGAATAAGCAGCGATTCTTCGTCGGAGGTGAAATCATACCCGAAAATATCAGCTCCTCCCGGGACGCCGTTTTCAATAACGTCGTTGGTGATATTACCCTTGCTGGACCGTGCGTCCGTCCAGACTACAAGGTCTTCATAGATAGCAGGAGTATAAGCCGCATAACCGCTACTTGACACCCTGGTTTCTTCATCCTATTCAAGATCATAGACCATGATATCCGCTTTTCTCAGGTCTATCTGCCTCAGCCAGGCGATACGGTTCCCGTGAATCGCCGGATAATGGTCGTTACCTTCATAGTTTGTAATCCGATATTCTTCTCCTGTCTTGAGATTGTAAGCGTAAATTTCATTGTTGTAGTCGGCTACATTGCCGGGGCGGCTTTTCACCTCCGGATCACCGAAGCGGTTATCGCTCCAGACTACCAGGTTATCGCTGATTGCCAGATGGTCATAACCCTCGGCGGAGGTGGCTGAAGTTAGTCTTTTCTCTTTCCCGGTATTAAGGTCATAAGCGTAGACATCAAAAGGAGGGGGATAAGGATAACGTTCTCCTGTACCGTGGCGGCTGTCCAGCCAGATTACCCATTCGCCGGAGACCAGCGCTCCCCTTTGCACGTATTCGTCGTCGGTAATCTGCCTTGTTTCACCGGTATCCATATCATACACGAAGATATCATAGTTGAGAGTGTCCAGCCTTATTTCATCGGGCTGTTTGCCGCTTACATCAGCCTGAGACCAGACGAGGAGATTGCCTTCAACCGCCGGTGGATCAACTCGGTAAGACAGCGGATCGAATTCCAGCAGGAGTTCTTTTCCCCCCGTTTCCAGATTGAAGATGATAATATTTTGTTCGTCAAGCCCCTGGCTATATACGTATTTAATCCCGACAAACAAGTCTCCCCAGATACATTGCGAGGAATAATGGATATTCTCACCGATCTCCCTGATTTCCCGTGTAATCTCATCGTCAGTGGAGTCGGTTTCTTCCGGTGGTGCATTCTTATTATCGCAGGAAGACAATATCGGAATTACGACCGTAAAAATCAGTAAGGTAATGATGCACCTTGCCAGTTTCTTCATCATACACTCTCCCGCGAACTATTCATGCAGCAATAACGGGACGTACGGGCCTATAGTTCCCCAGTAGTGGAAATACTTCCATCTGTAAATTACTTCACTATACAGCTTCGCTATCGTAAAACGTCCCCGGCTGGTAATCTCAATCGATTCAATCGCATCGTCATCCGTCCATTTGATATTTCTCATATCAGGATTCGTCGTGTGCGGGAACATTTCCGATTCATTGATTCTAGCTTCAAGTAGTGAAACATTATCTTCAGCGGTTTTCTCGTCCGGATTCAGCAGGATGATTACCATATACCTTCCGTTCTCATCTTCACCGGCTCCGGTGACGAAAGAGGAAAATGGTTTCAGCAACGGTTCGTTTCCTAACGGGTTCTGCTCTTCGAATGCAGATCCTTCCACATCCGTTAAGTGTTCGCGAGTGCGTTCAATAAACTCTGTTAAACTCAGTACTTCAGAGGAGAAAAAAGCTGTTACCACGCCTGTTTTTTCAAGTTCGGCGGCAAGAAGCTGGTAATCTTCCTTATCGGCAAGGGAAGGTACATTGCCCGCATAGGCGTCTATCATGCTTTCGACACCTTCCGTCCAGATCATCCAGAGGGCGAACCCGTCCACGTAAGCAAGCCGGTGTCCTCTGCCAAGATTGCGTATGTTGCTCCGCCAGTCCATATGTATGGCTCTGTCTTCTCCCCAGCTATAGTATTCAAACCCGGCGTGCGATTTTATTTCAAGATGTTCCTGCAAAGGGCCGGTTTTCGCCGCAGTCTCGATATCTTCGGCGGTGAAGGTCCCGTATATGGCCTGGTATTCTGAAGGCGGGCCGGCAGTGGCAATTATTGTTGCCGTTACATCGTCAATGGTAAAACCCAGTGTGTTTTTCCACTCTTCATCGGTGTAAGACCGGTTATTGAAAAGCTGTAAATTGTTGAAGGCAAGTTGTTCGACGGGCAGAATCGGTTCTTCTGGTTGTTCGGCATAGTAACCTTGAAGGATATCGGTGTAATCACTTGTCTGGATACATGCCCCTGCAAGAGTGGTTTCATTCTCCGGAAGGATCCGCAAATACTTCAGCCAGCGGTTTGGTTCCGTAGAAGCATCTTCCGTTTCTTCGGACTGTTCAAGTCCTTGGGTCTCCTCTCCACATCCTGCCACCGGCAGCAGCAGGGCCATTGAGAGCATCAGTATTATCCCTGTTTTAATCATCTTCTTCATTCTCAAATCTCCTTCCATTTCTATTTATTCATGAACAAGCAAAGGTTCGAACGCACCTGTTCCCACAACACCAAGGCTTCCGAACCGGTCGGGCCAGAACTCGCTGGGAGGCCCGTAGAGTTTCGCCAGGGTCAGTCTGTCCCGGCTTTCTACCGTTACGCCGGTCGCCATTTCAGACCACAGCCTTCCCTGCCAGATGTCCATGGTATTTTCGATTCGCTCCTCAAGTATAGAAGCATTCTCTTCAGCGGTGTTGCTGTCTGGATTTACCAGTACGATTGCAAGGTAGTAGCCATCTGAGTCAAGCCCCGCTCCTGTCGCCAGGGCTGTGTATGGTTTAAGCAGGGATACGTCCTCCAGATACAGTTCAAAGCGTTCATCATGTCCTTCCCGTTCGGGCAGTTCCTCTCTCTCTCCAGGTAATCCTTCACTTCGTCGTACGAATTCGTATCGGTCGTCATGTATCCGCTGAAAGCATCCAGTATACTCAGCCCTTCCGCCATGAGCTTGTACTCATCGATATCAGCCAGAGAACCGACCGTATCGTTATAGCAGTCGATCATGGTTTCGATCCCTTCATCCCAGGTTACCCAGAACGCGAAATCACCCGGCAATGCCAGGCGGTGTCCTTTGCCGAGAGGGCGGACGTGGGTGCGCTCGTTCAGGTTTGCCGCGTTATCCTCGCCCCAGCGGTAATACTCCATATCACCGTATTCTATGATCTCAAGCTCATCACTGCGGGGACCGGTCTTTACCGCGTTATCGATAACCTTTTCATCGAAATTTCCCCGGTAGGCTTCGTAGATATACGGTTGGATGCCGGAAGTAATCATCTGCCCAACCTCCTCCAGCGTAAAACCGATAGTCTCCCTGTATTCTCCCGGGACGTCAGCTTCCGGGTCGGTCATATCGAAGTAATGCCGGAAAAGACCTGAACTACCGGTCATCGAAAGCCTCATCACCGCGTATGGTTCCGCATCGGGAAATTCTGTCTGTCGTTCGTGAAGATAAGCAATGTCTTGCATATACACCGCGTTGACCGTTGTATCATTCTCCGGAATGACATTGAGAAGCTCCACCCAGCGGTTTGATTCCGAAGCAACCGGTTCTGTTTCTTCAGGCTGTTCAAGCCCGTTAGTCTCCTCTCCACATCCTGCCACCGGCAGCAGTAAAGCCGCTGAAAGTATCAGCAGTATTCCTGTAGTAATCAACTTCTTCATTTTTTCACTCCTTCTATTAAATATGTTACCAGTCAGCCTCAATATGGTTTTTTTCAAGCTGAGGAATATACTCATTTATCGACTTCTCACTGAGCGGGTTGTCCTTAATTGCCAGATTTTTAAGTTGGCTGAGTTGCAGGAGAGGGCTGATATCCGTTATCAGGTTATCGTAGAGAAGCAGCGTATGAAGATTTTCCAACCCGGTCAGCGGAGACAGGTTCGTAATCTTGTTTTTCCCCAGATAGAGTCTGGTCAGCCTGTTCAGCGACGAAAGCGGGGAAACATCTGCTATTTGATTTCCCGTCATGTTGATGAATTCAAGATTTATTAAAGAAGCGATTGGCGAGATATTAGCCAGAGGACTACTCGTAATAGTAAGTTCTTTAAGCCAAACGAGTGCTGTCAGTTGCGAGATATCCGTCAGGTTATCTCCGCTTATATTTAGTTTTGTCAGGTTTTCAAGGCTCGTAATGGGAGATAAATCGTCAGCGGCGATATTCGATAGAGTAAGGTTTTCGAGATTAATAAGCGAGGTCAACGGTGTAAGATCTTTAATCTTTCCTTCAACAAACAGGTATTTTAAATTTACCAGTGAGGCTAGAGGAGTTAAATCCCGTACACGATTTTTATTCAGATTCAGATGTTTAAGCTCTGTCAGGTTAGCCAGTGGTGAAATGTCGCGGATTTCGTTCGCATACAGAATTAACTCCGTGAGTCCTGTTAAACTACTCAACGGGGAAAGATCGCGGATATCCTGATTGTTCAGGTCAAGTTTTATAAGATTGGTACAATATTCCAGCCCGGTAAGGTTTTCAATTTTAGTGGAGGTATCAAATCCGGAAGGTTGTAAGGATGTTATTTTCTCAAGGTCGCTTGAATATATATCACCTTCATCTTTGTTAGTGTAATCCCTTATCAACTCCTCAAGTTTCTCATCCGGAAAATCCACCACCACGCCGGGTTCTTTATCAGAACCACAGGATGTTAAGACAAGTATACTTATCAATATTAATAATGTTAACAGCTTTTTCAATTTCGTCTTCCTAACTCGGTCAATTATGGCCCGAGCCTGATTCCATCTTCTCCCCATAACAACTCACCTTCGGCGCTTATTCTCTGGATATATGACGATGTTCTATCCTTGATGTTGTTGCCCGAAGCCCAGGAAATGGTGAAACCGCCGGTACCATCAGGTGATACCCTGGCCGGTACCGAAAACTTTGCCCAATACGGAGGTGCTGTAGAGACCTTTATCCCGTCGTCTCCCCAGAGCTCGGAGCCGTCGCTGTTCAAACGCTGGGCGCGAAGGTATCTATCTTCATCTTCCGAGTAGTTCCAAACAACA
>MGML01000144.1 GCA_001796415.1 Chloroflexi bacterium RBG_13_46_14 | reverse complement strand
TCAATTCACGCTTGTGATAGTATAAAATCAATCCCGATAGCTGAGAGCCTCAGGTTTCTTTATCCTTATTTATCCGCCGGTATCCTGATATCGGTAATAACATTCATAGAAAAGACTGTATGCTGGTCGAAGAAGAACTTGCCCGGGTAACACCTGAAAAAGATACTCTCCTGACTATCGGAGTATTCGATGGTGTTCATCTCGGGCATAAATACCTGATCTCAAAACTGAAAAAATCCGCTGAACAGGAGAACCTTCTCAGTGGAGTGGTCACGTTTCGCCAGCACCCGCTGGAAGTTCTCGCTCCGGATACCGTATTACCCTACCTGACCAACTGCGACGAAAAGGTCAAATTACTGAAAGCCGAGGGGGTGGATATCGTCGTTCCACTTACGTTTACTCCTGAACTAGCAGGTCTGACTGCTAGAGAATTCACCGGGCTCCTTAAAAAGCATCTGCGGATGCGCGGTCTGGTGGTCGGTCCTGATTTCACACTCGGCAAGAATAGAGAAGGAAACATACGTGTCCTGAGAGAACTCGGGCGTGAGATGGGTTTCAGTGTCACGATGATCGCCGCCATGAATTTCTTCGGTGAAGTCGTCAGCAGCACCGCTATCCGAAAATATCTCCAGGAAGGCGATCTGAAAAATGTCAGCAAGCTGCTGGGAAGGACTTTCAGTTTACAGGGAGTTGTAGTGAGAGGAGAAGGCAGGGGCAGGAATCTCGGTTTCCCTACCGCAAACCTGGAAGTCGACTCAGTGCAGTCTCTCCTGCCTGAAGGTGTGTACGCAACCTGGATACACGTCGGTGACGAAAAATATCCCTCAGTAACAAATATCGGAAAACGGCCTACTTTCGGCAGCAATGACCGTACCGTAGAGACATACATTATCGACTTCAGCGGTGATTTGTACGACCGGGAACTCAAGATCGACATTGTCGACCTTTTACGCAGAGAAACAAAGTTTAATAACACCGATGAGTTGAAACGGCAAATACTCGATGACATTGAAAAAGGAAAGGCAGCACTCGGACTCTCGCCCGATGGGTAATTGACTATTCGTACGCTAACTCCCGATACCGGCAAACGTTTTGATATTATCTGATTTTCAGATATACTGATTACTTAGAATATATACCTTAAGGAGACACATGGAACAGCTTCGTATTCCCGGGCCGACACCCGTTCCCGATAATGTTCGACAGGCGATGGCGCGGCAGATGATTAATCATCGAGGTCCTGAATTTGCCGAGACTATCAACAGGGCAACGAAAAACTTGAAAACGTTCTTTCAGACTAAGGACGACGTATTCATTCTGACCGGTTCGGGTACCGGAGGTCTGGAAGCCGCCGCGGTAAACGTAATGTCTCCCGGCGATAAAGTACTCTCGGTTGCGAATGGGGTATTCGGAGAGAGATTTGCCATGATCGCGCGCTCATTCGGTGCCGAGATAATCCCTCTCCAGTTCGAATGGGGTACGGCACCGGATCCTGACGAGGTAAAAAAAGCCATACGGGCAAATAATAGTATCAAAACAGTGATTGTTACCCACAACGAGACTTCAACCGGCGTTACCTGCGATCTTGAGTCAATCAGTAAAGTGGTAAAAGAAGCCGGCAAGCTGCTGGTGGTAGATGCTATAAGCAGTCTCAGTTCGATCGATCTACCGGTTGATGATTGGAAATGCGATATCGTTATTTCGGGTTCACAGAAAGGCTGGATGATACCGCCGGGACTGGCCATGATCAGTGTCAGTGAAGAAGCCTGGAAAGCGCATGCCAGTGCTACCATGCCCCGCGTTTACTGGGACTTCACCCGGGCGAAGAGTTACCTTGAAAAGGGCCAGACACCCTGGACTCCGGCTGTTTCCCTGATTTTTGCTCTGGACGTTGCACTGCAGATGATGCTTGATGAAGGACTGCAGAATATTATTGCCAGGCATTCCCGTGTTGCCGAAAAAGCAAGACAGGGTGCCAAAGCACTGGGATTGTCACTTTTCGCGGATGAGAAATATGCATCCAATACCGTCACGGCAGTAAAGGCTGCAAACGAGCTGGATGTTAAAAAACTTCTGAAAATCCTTAGAGAAGAGTATAAAATTATACTCGGCGGTGGACAGCAAAAACTGGACGGGAAAATATTTCGCATCGGTCACCTGGGCTGGGTAAATGATTCGGATATCGAAATTGTGATAAATGGCCTGAAAGAAGCGCTTCCGAAAGCAGGCTTCAAGGCAGTATAATACTGGAAAGATAAGTATGAGCGAAGATAAAGCAAAGACCGATCTAACAAAGAAAGTACTCGTTACTGAGTCGATTTCGGCGGAGGGTATCAAACTCCTCCGGAATCATGCAGACGTGGATATCAACCTTGATCTCTCTCATGATGAACTCCTTAAGATTATAGGCAATTATGAAGGCCTGATAGTTCGAAGTCAGACCAGGGTCACAGAGGAAGTCATCGAAGCCGGTAATAAACTCCAGATAATTGGTCGGGCTGGAGTCGGTGTCGACAATATAGATGTAGATGCTGCAACGCGTAAAGGTATAGTAGTTGTCAACGCTCCGACCAGCAATACCACCGCAGCCGCTGAGCATACCATTGCCCTTATGCTTTCGCTGGCAAGGCACATTCCTCAGGCAAATTCATCGTTGAAATCAGGAGCCTGGAAACGAAGCCATTTTGTCGGGATCGAGGTGAAAGGTAAAACCATTGGAGTCGTTGGGCTGGGTAACGTCGGTTCGGAAGTAGCCAGGCGCGCCCGTGCCCTTGACATGAAAGTTATTGCATCCGATCCGTTTATTTCACTTGATTATGCCCGTAACCTGAACGTAGAACTCGTACCACTGGAGCAGCTATTGAAAGAATCCGATTTCATAACTCTTCACATTCCCCAAACAAACTCAACAGAAGGATTGATAGGCGAAAAAGAATTAGCCACTGTCAAGCCATCGGTACGGATTATCAACACAGCTCGCGGGGGACTGATCGATGAGGACGCCCTGGTGAAGGCTATTAAAGAAAAAAGGATCGCCGGAGCCGCCCTCGATGTATTCAGAAACGAACCCCTGACAAGTAATATTTTTTCGGACGAAGAGAATATTATCATTACACCTCACCTTGGAGCTTCGACCGCCGAAGCACAAACAAATGTTGCCGCCGATGTCGTTAACCAGGTCATCGCCGTTTTCAGCGGACAGACAGCCAATTACTCAGTGAACGCTCCCTTTATTTCGGTTGAAAATATCTCCGTACTGGCGCCTTTCATCAAGGCTTCGACTACCGCCGGTAAGCTGGCGGCACAGCTTGCCGAAGGGCAAATGAGTTCCATAAGTATCAGGTATGAGGGTGAAATATCGAACTATGATACCAACGTACTGAAAGCTGCCGTTCTCGGCGGTCTTCTTGAACAGATAAGTGAAGAACGGGTCAATCTTGTTAATGCCAATATTATTGCAACACGCAGGGGGCTGGCTGTAGTCGAACAGAAAGACGCTATCAGCGAAAACTATGCCAGTCTTATTACCGCTGAGGTAAAAACAAGTAAAGAGACCGTAACCGTATCGACTACCGTCGTACGCGGAGAAACGCATATCGCCCGAATAGACAACTACTGGCTGGATATCTACCCGGCTGAAGGATATTTCCTGTTCTGCGACCATCTCGACCGTCCCGGCCTGCTTGGACAGGTTGGCAGAGTAACCGGTGACGCGAACATCGATATCAGCGCAATGCATGTGGGCCGTTTGAAACCCAGGGGAGAAGCATTGATGATATTAACGCTGGATGAACCGGTACCCGAAGAGGAACGAAAGAAACTCCTGTCTGTCCCGGATGTCTATTCCGCCAAGTTCGTAAAACTCTAGTTCAGGCTTAATCCCGGTCAAGTCTGTTAATTACCAGGCCTGCAGGTGATTTGGGGTAAAAATACGTAGATTTTCGCGGCATTTTATCACCCGCATCCGAGATAGTCTTTATCATTTCAGGTCTGACCGGGTTCAACAGCAGCGCCAGCTGATATTCCTGAGTTCTTACCTTTTCAACAGCGTCACGCATATCGTAACTGAAAGCAAGACTTTCCTTCTCTTTTTCACTGTTTAATGCAAGAAGATTTTCCAGGATTATATGATCGACTATACTCACATCGAGATTTTTATATATATCGGAATGAAAATACGGCATCATCTTACTGACTTCTTCCCGGTTATTGAGAGCCAGGATAAAAAGACTTTCCTGGTTAATACCGAAAAGCACGATTCTTGGAACGCTGGTGTGCGTCAGAATATCTTCAACTCTCACCCAGACTTCCGGATGCTTTAGGTCTATTTCTTCAATCGAAAAAAAGGTCTTTAGTTTGCTATATAGCCCTTCAATATTCGACTTCGGTATGCCTCTTACCAGTCTATGAGGTGCCAGTATCATCAATCCGGGATCAGAGAACTCGACCAGCGACATCATCACAAAGTTGAAAGCTTCATTCCCGGAATCGGAGCCTGAGTAAACCTGCTGCTCCTTTCGATAGGCAAGAGCGCTCTCATAACGATGGTGACCATCCGCTATATAAAGGGGACGGTTGGCTATGATGTTCTGTATTTTCTCTATTACCGGAATATCGCTTATCATCCACATATCGTGCCGTTCGTCGTTATCCATCCTCGCGCTGATAAGAGGTTCTTGCCGTGCCTGATCAGCCAGCATCGACGTTATCCGCATACCATTGTCTTGATACATGACCAGTATGGGACTCGTATTTGCCTGCATTGCGAACAGCAAACTCAATCTGTCGCCTCGTGCCTCGGTTAACGTTCCTTCATGGGGACGTATAGCCATCTTGTCCCATTCTTCAAGCCTGACGCGGGATATAAAGCTGCGGCGTTTATACTGCTTTCGACGTCTTGAAAAGTAATGATCGTGAAGGTACAGAGAAGGGGTATCATCCGTTCGCAAAACTCCTTCTTCAAGCCACCGATGGAATAGTGCTGCGGAACGTGTGTATTTGTTATCCGTAGGTGTATCCTGGGGTAGTTCCCTCCCCGATTCAATCCTGATGTAGTTGTATTCACTTTTCAGGTATAATTCATACTGCTCCTGGGGAGAGATTATATCATAAGGCGGACAGATAACCTCCGACCAGTATTTAATATGAGATTCGTTGTAATGAACGCCACGGAAAGGTTGGATTTCAGCCACGTCCAGCCGATTCCTTTTCTACTTTTTCTATGATAAATTGTTTCCCAATCCAGTTTACCTTATGGCATAATCCGGTGCAAGAAGAAATTCTGCCTGATCTGTTACCAGATAATCAGGATATCTCTGATAGTATCATCGTAATCAGGCTCCGGATAATACCTGCCAGGTTGTGGTATTACACACTGATAGTACCGTTTGCCTAATTCAGGTACTACTAACTCATCACTCTGCGGTTCAAAATACACCAGCCCTCTGTCTATTGTATTGAAAGCTACTATAGTATGCCCTGAGTCAGAATATCGTAACTCCACAAGAGCGCACCGGTAA
>MGML01000143.1:9027-9157 GCA_001796415.1 Chloroflexi bacterium RBG_13_46_14 | reverse complement strand
CCGGCACACGACAGGTCTGGCAACCCCAGACAGGATTACAGTAAGGGTTGCGTCACAGTACAAAGACGCGATTGAGGAATCAGGCTGGGACCTGGCCGCATCGCTGGACCAGCCGCCCCGGAAGACATAC
>MGML01000143.1:266-8941 GCA_001796415.1 Chloroflexi bacterium RBG_13_46_14 | reverse complement strand
CGGCGTAATCATTGAAAAGGTCACCGGAAAAACACTCGAAGAATTCTACCGGGAGCGAATCTTCAAACCCCTAGGAATGAACGATACTTCCTTCTACCTTGATGAAGGTAAACTCGACCGGTTCACGACATGCTACCAGCCTTCGCATAAAGGCGGTAACTGGCACCTGGCCGTGTATGACAAAGCTGAGACAAGTGAAAAGGTTAAGGGTCCAAAGGTATTGTTTGGCGCAGGCGGAGATATGGGCGGATTACTGTCGACCGCCGCGGATTACGCCCGTTTCGGCCAGATGCTGCTTAACGAAGGCGAACTGGGCAGTGTGAGAATCCTCAGCAGGAAATCCGTGGAAATCATGACGTCGAACCACACCGGCGACATGGTCATACCCCTGCTCAAATCCGGATTCGGAGTGGGAATGGGAGTCGGTGTTTACCTTGGAACCAGTCCGGATCCGATAATGCGTTCTCCCGGCACATTCGGCTGGGGCGGCGCTGCCGGAACTACCTTCTTCGCCGATCCCTGCGAGGACCTGGTCGCAATCTGTTTTACGCAGACGTTCGGCCACCTGATGATGCCGGATAATTTCTACCAGGAGGATTTCGAGCGGCTGGTTTACCAGGCACTATTATAAGTAGTATAGTACTGTGACATAAGTCGTTTCACATACGTGATTAATACAGATACACTGTATTAAAATAAAGGCCGGAGGTGCCAAATGTCATCAGATTTAGAGAGAGCCAGCGCTATTCTCGACAAAGCGATAGAGACGGAACAGGAAGGATTAAAAGTATACGAAGAAGCCACTGCGAAAGTGAAGGATCCCGAGGCAAAGGAAATATTCGAGATACTTGCCAGGGCGGAACGCGGACACATAAAGATGATAGAGGAAGTAAAAGCGGGTGATACGGCAGTCTACTCCAAACACGAATGGAAAGGTAATTTCAAAACAGAGATAACCCAGGAAATAGAGAAGATAGGCCGGCTTGTATTACCCGAAGTAGCGAACAAAGCCGTGGATGCCACAGCTCTCGAAGCCATAGATATCGGTATCAAACTCGAGAAGGTTTCGATAGAATTCTATACCAATGCCAGAGAGCAGATAAGTGAGATCGGCGCCGGAAACCTGTTCGGTATGCTTATTTCAGCCGAGCGAACCCATCTCTTCTTTCTTGAAATGAAAAGAGACTCGATGGTCTACGGGACGTAGTCCGGGCAAAATCGTTAACTTTCGTAGTCAAATAAGCAACATTAATTTTCCTTTAATAGAATAATGTTACGGTGGAGAAAGACTGAAGAGGCAAACTCCAGCTGAAACAATGCTTTGCTTTTCCTAATCAGCATAGTGCGAATCTAACCTACTGCTTGATCTAATTATTACTTATTCTACCTGCTTCCAAGGGTATACATTATCTTTACATTGCTTATAGTTATTATCTAAGGCTGGCTGTAGCATTATTAAAGTGGCGATCCGCCTGGCCATATTCATAACCTCTCGGGCTTCATCGGTTGTAAGTGGGCGATTAAGCAAGTTAGCTTCGCGGTAAGAAAGCCATTTCTTGATAACCTGGTAACCTCCGATATGGTACTCCCATACGTTCACAGGTACGTTTTTCCAGTAAGCAACCTCGTTTAAATACACATCGAGCGTACTCTCTCCGAGTAGTTCGAATGCTTTTTCAATGGTGATTCCCAGTTTCTCAGCACCCTTAGAAATCGCTTCTTTTTCCTCGGGGGTGTAATCCCGCTCAACAACCTTACCTTTACCGGGCATGACCACGCCGTTTTGTCCGGAATGTCCCCACCCAACAGTAACAGTAAGCTCTTTTGGCAACTGCAAATCTCCGCCATCCTCCTTGGAGATAACAGCTATGCTTTGTATCTCTAATCTGATGGCTGATGCTGTTACCCCAGCTACCGGTTTTTCCGTATCCAGCAGGGCGGCGATCTTTTCTCCCAATTCTGCCGAAGCTTCCAGAAGTTCCTTTTTATTGGGGAGGGGAATACGCGGCCAGTCCTTACGGACGCCATCAGCATTTTCGCTAATGTAAGCTGGAGAGTAACCGATGGCAAGCGCATGCAACCAAATAAGACTGGCGGTATCGATATCCGCATCCGGATTTATGCCAAGAGAAGCCAGGTAGGCGCGTGCAGATGAAGAAAGGTTAGCCACTGTCTTGGTTTCTTCTTCCGGTTCAATAAGATGAGCCTGCTCTTTTCGCTTCTTGGAAACTTCTGCGGTTTTGGGGTATATAAATAATGGGAATGCTCCAGGGTTGCGGTTGATTGTTTGTTTATCATAAAGTGCGTTTGCTACGAAGGCTGGTACACCTTCCGGTGTTGCCGCTGTATTCATTCGGCTTACTAGAAACTTATTCCCATGTTGATACTGGGTATAAAGAGTTGGCCTTGGCTCATTCCAGAGTGGTCGAGTCGATGTATAATAGCACCATCTCGTATCAAAAGGTCGCATAGTATAACGAATGACGTTGGATTGGTCATATTCCTCTTTGCTCAGAATTTTCAGACGTGCTTTTGCAGCATCAAATCGAGCCGCATTTTCGGTAAGACCCGTGTTAAGGCTCTTGAGTGAGTCCCAAGCAATTTTCTGGTCAAAATATTTTTGCATCCTAATCTCTAGCCGGTCTTTGTCAATATCAATCAAAGCCCCGCCTCTGCATTCCTCCAATCCGACAAACATCTCCTCAAACACATCTATCAATCGTGGCCAACCTAAATAACCTGTTGATACCACTGAAGGACGGAAGGAATAGCGATTATCATGAACCGGTTGCAGCGACTGGTAATCGCTATTGATGTTGGGGATGTTCAAGGAATTGACCAAGTCGGCTCGCTTAGTGCTGCCCCAAAACTGCCGGAATCTTACCAGAGGTTTTTCCTCCCTTTCATTTTTCCGTACTAGCAGTGAAACGTTGGTTCCTACTCGGATACCAGCTTTGTTGTACTCGGTCGAGAATACACTTGGATCGGGCTTGCCCTCAGGGGTACGCTTTCCGGTCTCGCGGCTGTCTCCATTCAAGTTATCAAGCCACAGCCGGTCAAACTCACCGAGAAAACGCTCGCGTATAACTACGAAGGACGGATCGGAAAGATACGAGAAATTAGAAATAAGACACATGACACCCCGACCTGTCTGTTCCGCAATACGTCTCTCCGCCATACGGAAGAAGCGTATGTACAGATCATCAAGATTAAACTTTTTAATTCCCCACTTCTTGATAAGCCCTTCCTTGTAGAGAGCTACGGAGTTTTTCTCTTCTTTAGTAGTTGCTGTACCTGCGAAGGCATTGTAGGGCGGATTACCCAGAATAACCAGAATAGGTACCTGCTGTTTCACTTTACTGGCATCTTTCTGCTCTTCAAGTAATTGCGGGAAGCCGGTAAGCATTGCCTGGAATGCCTTTTCTTTCTCCGGGTCCAGCGGCTCCCAGCCGGTCAAGGCATTGGTCAGATACACTCCGGCCCGCTCGTGATTCGTATCTGAAAGCGGGGCTCCCATGTTCTGGAGCAGCAACCCTAACTGCATGTGCGACACTACAAACGGCGCCGCCAGTATCTCAAAGCCAAAAACCCTCTCCAATGCTGCCTTTTTAAGGTCACTGGCTAAAAGCGCGTCGGTACCCCTGGCCTTGAGCGTCTGGTAAATTTGTCTCAATACTTCCACCAGGTACGAGCCGGTGCCGCAGCAGGGATCAAGGACGAATACGCTCGGGTCAGCCAATCCATCGTGAATATCTAGTTCTTCTTTGAGAACCGTATCAACGCGGGAGACCATGTACTGTACGATTTCGGGCGGTGTGTACCAGACACCTAGTTGTTTTCTCAGTTCCGGGTCAAATGCTTCAAGGAACGGCTCATAAAAGTACTGAACGGCTTTACCTTCTTCAAAGGCATTGAAGAAAGAGGCTCTGTCTACTCGATTGAGTGTAGATGATGCCCAATCTAAGGTATCCTCAAGCTCAAGCGGGCCAACATGGGCAGGTGTTACAATCTGCCCGAACAAAGCTTGCATGACCGGTACTTTGAGTTCCCACAAGGCGTCATGCCAGCTAAATAAGTCCGGCGCCTGATAGCTACGCTTCTTACTCCACAATACCCATGCGGAAAACAAGCCATAGAATATCGTTTGTACCAGAGTGGAGCGGAAGAAATGCTCGCCTTTATCGCCTTCAAATTTTAATCCCAGCGCGGTTTCCAGAGCATTGCGAACACTTTTCATAACTGGAATATCTTTGCTTTCAATACGGGCGCTGGCAGTACGAGCATATGATGCTAAAAACCATGCTAAATCACGAGGTGAATATAGAGACGCCGATTCAAGCATAATCCTCTTTAGATATTCGATAAATGTTCTTCCATGCTCCTGGGCGAATTTCTTAGGATGGGCTGCCTTCATCCAAAAATCGGCTTCAGAATCCGCAAGATGGTAGGATTCAAGCATGGTAGCATTACCGGAGGCATCCCTCCCAACAAGTACAAAATCTCGATAATTTGTTACCAGGACAAGCTGATATTTATCCCAGTATTTGGATACCTGTTTACTTTCCGCAGTTACCCATGTATCGTCATCGGCAGATTTTATTTCGATAACGCCCCGAGAAGGAATTTGTCCCAACAACGGAGATTTATCATCTCCATTATTCCATTGCTCTTTAGTAAAAAACCCACCATCCGGATGCCCAGCCCCACGATTCATCAATTGAATAATACATTTAACCTGGGGTTTCAGACTCTTACCTATCCCATTGAAAAGATTGGCGATACTACCATAATAGGATGTTTCTTTTAATCCGGCACCAGATTGGTGAATATCTCTCAAGTCTCTAAAATATTCTTCTACAAGCTGAATGTCTTCTTTCATATACGCTCCGAAAACCCTTTGTCCACCAGTAGTATTAAAACCAGGTCTTTTTGGATATGCCGATTATACACCTATTGTCATACGTGAACAACCGGTAACTCTATTCGTTTTCCCACTCGATAATCCTGCTGGACCAGATGCGTGTTACCGCGGCTTCAAGGACTTTTTGCCTGAGAGCAGGCACGTCGATTGTCTGCAAAGTCCTGTCTTCGAAAGTTTTTAACACAGGACATTCTTTCCGCAGTTGAAGCACGGTCTGGTGAGGTCCTCCGTAGACAAGATAGTCCAGCGTTTTTTCGTAAGGCTGAAAATGTTCCTGAGCGTGACCGCATACTCTCTCCAGGAATTCCCTGGCCTGGTTTTCCCGGCGCCGCTGAAAACGCTGCGAAGATGACCCGCCTTTACGGGTGCGACCGTGAACAAGCCCGGTGCCTACCTTACTCGATACCAGTACATCGCCTTTACAGACTCCCACCGCATAGGTACCGAGATGCACCAGCGCCAGGCCTACAATAAAATCCTTTGCGAGTAACTCCCTGAGAGGTCCGGTCGCACAATCCGAGAAGATCACCTTTTCTTTCAAAGGGAAAGGCGGCAGCACCATCGAATTACTTTCTCCACCAGGAAAAATAACTGCACCGGTAATTGAACTGGCAGCAATTTCGACAATCGTTTCCGGAAGTGAGGAAAGTGATATCTGATGGATCTCCTTCGCGGAAAGACCCGGTGGCAGATATATCGAAGAGGTGACAGGATCAGAACCCTCTTCGAGCCGGTCAAGGAAGTCGGCCATCTTTGAACGCTTAACATAATATTCGTTCATGTTTTTGAAACTAAATAAAACAACGATTATTAACTAAAAACTGACTACGGTTACGCCTTCTCCGCCTTCACCCTGGACTCCCGGCCTGAAATTCCTTACCAAGGGATGCACGGCAAGCAGGTCCCTGACTATCTGCCGCACGGTCCCCGTCGCAATACCGTGGATAATCACCACTTCATTCCGATTAGACAACGCCGCATCATTCAGGTAGCTATCCAGGGCTATTTCCACTTCGTCAGCCCGTTTTCCCCGCAGATCCAGTTCTCCCCTGACCAAAGGCGCCGGCGGAATCTTAACGGTCGCCGTTCTTCGCTTTATCTTTCCGCTTTCAAGCTGGACTTTCTTCACACTGCCAAGGCTAACTTTAAGGTTTAGCTGGCCTGCCTGCACCTCAACTTCATTGTTGTCTTCATAGACAGCCGTAACCGTGCCGTGCAGGTCGACTCCCTCCAGGTAGACAGTATCTCCGACATTTATTTCATCATCGATCGATGGCAGTGATTTCAGCGACCATTCATCACCGTCCAGTCGCGCCCGGGTTTCGTTCAGGGCTTTCCTGGCTGCTTCCGCCGCTTCCGCTGTCTTCTTTTTTCTCAATTCGGTTCCGGCTTTACGTATCTCGCGGTGAAGTTCGGCGGCTTCACGCACTATCTTATCCCTGGCTTCCTGTATAATACTCCTCTCCACTTCCCTTACTTCCGCTAGTTTTTTCTCAAGTTCCGCATTACGCGACTTAATCTCCAGGCTTTCTTTCTCTATCTGTTTTCTTACCTCGGTAATCTTCTCTTTCTCTCTCATAATCTCCGAGAGAGTGGTACTCAGGTCGAGTTCGCCCTTCGAGAGCATCTTCCGGGCTTCTTCTATTATTTCAGGAGGCACTCCAAGTCTGCCTGCAGTCGCCAGGGCGTTGCTTCCTCCGGGTATTCCCAGGGTAATCCTGTAGGTGGGCGCCAGTGTTGCAGGATCGAAATCAAAGGAAGCGTTCTGCATCCCTTCCGTCTGGTGGGCGAACACTTTCAGATCGCTGTAATGGGTTGTCGCAACGGTAATCACTCTTTTAGACAGGAAATACAGCAGCACGGCACGGGCGAGAGCCGAGCCTTCCGCCGGATCGGTCGCGGTACCGAGTTCGTCTAAGAGAACCAGGCTTCGCGGTGTAGCGTGGTTAATGATTCGAACGATATTGCCGATATGCCAGCTGAAACTCGACAGTGTCTGCTCGATACTCTGCTCATCACCTATATCCGCAAATACACCGTCGAATACCGGAAGGTGTGTCTCCGGCGCGGCCGGAATGGGAATTCCCGCCTGTGCCATCAGGCTCATCAAACCGATGGTTTTCAAGGCCACCGTTTTACCGCCGGTATTGGGACCGGTGATAACAAGCGTAGAATATTCTTTACCTGCCTCAATGGTAAGAGGAACTGAGTTCTTTCCCAGCAGGGGATGTCGACCTTCTACAAGCCTGATAAACGCGGCGCCGTCATTTTCCCTGTCGGATGAAAACCTAAACAGTTCGGGAATCGATGCTTTGACAGCGCGAGAGTATTTTCCTTTCGCCAGCGCAACATCCAATTCAGCGAGAAGGGCTGTGTTCTGCTGTATTTCGTTATCGTAAACGCCTACTGCCTGACTGAGTTCACGCAGGATCCTCTCTATCTCGTACCTTTCTTCAGTCACCAGCTCACGGACGGTATTTCCAAGTTCGATCGTCGCCCACGGTTCCACGAAGACAGTAGCGCCCGTATTCGAGACATCATGGGTGATACCTTCTATATCCCGTCGCATCTCGTTTTTTACCGGTATAACGTAACGTCCTTCACGCTCGGTGATAATCGGTTCCTGTATCAGTTTCTGCACGCCGGGTTCCCTGATTATCGATTCCAGTTTTTCCCGAAGCGAATGCCGGGTATCCCTGAGCCTCCTCCTGACCGAAGCCAGTTTGGTCGATGCCCTATCCAGTACCTCACCGCCGGGTGATATACAGTGGGTGATCTGTTTCTCAGTGTCGTGAAGCGGTTTTATATCCCTGGCGATTTGCCATAATAACGGGACTTCCGCAGCCACCTGCGCCAGGCTGGCGCGTGCCTGGCGGAACACCGACAGTGTCTGCTGAATTTCGATCAGACTGGCTGGTTCAAGTATCTTCCCAAGGGCAGCCATTGCGGCTAATTCACGAATATCATGGGCGTCACCGATAGAGAATTCACGATCGATGGATAACAGATACCGCGCTTCCTCTGCTTCCTTGAGCAGCTTCTTTACGGTATCGAAGTCGGCCAGCGGTACCAGTTCCCGGACAAGTTCGGCCCCGACGGGGAAGGAAGTGTATCCCGCCAGTATTTCCCTTACCCTGGGAAATTCCAGTATTTCAAGACTTTTTTCATCCATTAATCTATCCGTTCTTTACACTCAATGATTATAACACGAGATTAAAACGCATGCTGACATACATTATCTGTTGACAATCCATTACTACAGACATTACCCTTAGCGATACAGGCAGTCAGGCATATTGAAATAATCGACAAGGAGTTTGAAATTGACAGAAAAGAAATACGGTCATCTGATAACTGAAAACAGGGTACATCGCCACTCGGACTGGGTCGACCAGGTCCCGCGCGATCCTGAAAGTGGACAGATTCTCACCTGGCTGGACGGTGATGTCATACCCGGGGCTTTCTATTACGAGTCGTTTATGGCAATTAAGCCGACTATTGAAGGCAGTTTCAACGATCCGCCCCACGTTCACCCTGAATGGGATGAAGTGATAGGCATCTACAGTACTAACCCGAACGATACCGAAAACCTTGGCGGAGAAGTTCACCTGACGATCGATGACGAACTACAGGTGATAACAAGAAGCTGCGCGATCTTTATTCCAAAGGGGTTACAGCACGGTCCGCTTGTCATCAAGAAAGTCACCACGCCGGTACTGCTGGTTACAACGGGAAATTATCCAAACTATACGCA
>MGML01000143.1:0-162 GCA_001796415.1 Chloroflexi bacterium RBG_13_46_14 | reverse complement strand
TGATTGCTATACCAGGCACAAAAACTGGATTCTGACCTGCTCCAGTCTCTGGTCATCGACTAATCCAGGTTTTCTATCATCACCGGCTCAATGTAATCAGCCGGTTCGAAGCCGAATATTTTCGAGTAGAAGTACAATTCCGCGTCCAGTGCCCGTTTGATA
>MGML01000142.1:5871-6033 GCA_001796415.1 Chloroflexi bacterium RBG_13_46_14 | reverse complement strand
AACCTGATTTCTGGATGCAGACGTCAGGGAGGTCAGGTGAATATCCCTACAAATGGGTTCCGGTAAACAAAAGGTTCTGGGAAGAAGCCGGTAAGAACTTCGGTGCCATAGCTCTGTTTGCTTCATGCAGTGAACGTGGAGACGTCAAGCTTAACCCAGGAG
>MGML01000142.1:1257-5560 GCA_001796415.1 Chloroflexi bacterium RBG_13_46_14 | reverse complement strand
AAATCCTCAACTCCATCTTTACCTGGAGTTAACTGACGGGAATAGAGCCGATGAAGAGGAACTGGCTGATGCCGTTTACGAGCAAATAAAACGACTCGATGACGGTTTGTATATATATTCAGACCTCTCCTCATTTGAAGATTTGATTGAGTTTAAACCTATAAAGGTAACTCTGCTTCCGTCAGGTACTTTTTCAAATTATAAAAACCAGCAAATGAAGGAAGGCAAGGATATTGCTCAACTCAAACCACCTCATATTAATCCGTCAGATAAAGCACTTTCAATGTTGGGAGTCTATATTGAGAGAGAAACTTGGAAGTAACCTCTGGTTTGGGGTTTTTTACCTGTCAATTATAACTTTGATTAATAGGTATATGAAGTATGGAATATTTACTCGCTTGGCTACGATATAAAAGTTAATAATAAAAGGATAAGACGACTTCTAGTAATAAAATGTTAAGCTTCTGGGACTTTTACGCTGCAGTTTTTGACTCACTACCGAATCATTTTGAACCTTATAGAGTACTGCTAGACCAAATTGTCGACGAAGTAAGTATACACACAAAGCAAGGCAAAATACTGGATGCCGGATGCGGTACAGGCAATTTCTCTATAGCCTTAGCGAAAAAAGGATATGATGTTGTTGGTATAGATTATGCAGATGGTATGTTAAGAAGGGCTGAAAAGAAAAAAAAGAAATTAAGCATTGAAAACATGATATTTTTAAAACTAGATCTGGAAGAAAAACTTACAATTCCTGATAATTACTTTGATGCTGTTATATCGATACATACACTTTACACTTTAAGTAATTTTAAGTCTGTATTGAGAGAATATTACAGAGTGTTACGACCAAACGGGAATCTTGTCTTGTCCGAAGTCCAACGACCAATAAAATTATTACCTATTATCAAAGAAGCCAAGAATAGAGGTGGTTGGAGAGAAGTTATAGATGTCTGTTTTCATCTATTCATTATTGGAATGTTCAATCTAGTACTTGGCAAACGTCAAGGATCTGGTGCTTATCACTTTTGGAGTGAAAGCGAATTGAAAGAGGAACTATCATCTGCAGGCTTTAAAATATTATCTGTAAAAGAAACATTTACAAACAACCAAGATCTACTCGTTAATTCGGTAAAAATTAGTTGATGTTATAAAAATGGGAACTTGTCATATATATTACACACAATACATTACTAACATTACTAGTATTTGTATTTATTCTCAAATACACGATTATACCTTTAGAGGCTCGAGATGACCATTTTTACCATAATACCTCTTTTAGCGGCGATTATTAACGCTTTTTTATTAATAGTCGTTTTTGTCAACCGGCCGTGGCAGAAGCAACATAAAAGTTTTATGCTCTACCTAGCGGCTGCTGCATCTTGGTGCTTTGGTAACTTCCTACTCTTGAGTTCATTTTTTCTTGATTACAAAATCTTATTGTTTCGGATTGTTATATTAAGTTCGGTGTGGATGTCTGTTCAACTCTATTATTTCTTAACGTCATTTGTTAACCTACCAGGGGGATTCGGCGCACGGTTCGGTTATGTTTCCCTAGCAATATTAGCAGTTTTAGCTATTTTAGGTTACGCACCAACAAGTATTGTCATTGAGGAAGGCATATTTGTCGGACCAAGTTATGGATGGTGGTTTATATTCTATGTTATTCCAATAATTATTGTTGCAGCACTGGCCATTCGATTATTGGTGAAAAGGTTCAGGATATTAACTGATCCTAGGGAGCGTAATAAAATATTATATTTGCTTACTGCCGTAATTATACTCGTCATTTTTGGTTCTGTCAGTATGTCTCCGTTAACTTTAGCAGCGGGACTTCCTTGGGGTTATATAGGGGCTCTTTTATCTGCGAGTATATTGACTTACGCAGTATTGAAGCATGAATTAGTAAGTATCAACTCTGTCCTTCGTCGTGGTTTGGGATTAATATCTTTATTGGTTGTTGGTATCTGCATTTATGGTTTGATAGTATATCTAATTCATTTGTTACTTAATCTAGACCTATCATTCGTATCTTTAACAATATCCACGATAATTGCTCTAATTGTAGCCGTACTAATCTACTGGATACGCCCTAAATTGTTTTCGATCGTCGACCAATTCTTTTACAAAGAAACGTATGCATACCGACAAGTTTTACTCAGATTCGATAGAGAAATGGGTAACATCATCAGCCTTGAAGAACTGGCTGAGAGAATGTTGCGCACAATAGCTAGTGCCCTTCGTACTTCACAGGTAACTATATTTTTCCAGGATTCTGGAAGTGGTGATTTCACTACCCAGTATTCACATCCGAAAAAGAAATCCGATAATGCCAATGAACAATTATTTGTCCACGATAGTCCAATTGTTGACTGGCTTCGGAAAGAAACGAATCCTCTGAATCTTAAACATATAGAAAACATCTCTCAATTCATTGGATTGTGGCAACCCGAAAGAGATATGTTGGTTATTTCCAACATAGAGTTGCTTTGCCCTATTAAAAGCCGGGGTGAACTGATTGGGATTCTTGCTTTAAGCGGAAAGAAAGGTGGCGGAGTATATTCTCAGGAAGATATTGAGATGATAACAAGCATGGCAGGAAAAGCCGGTATAATCATTGAAAATGCCAGGATGGTTACAATTCTGAAACAGCAGCAGCACCAGGTACAGCACCTCTTGAATGAAGCCATTCAGGCACAGGAAAACGAACGGCAAAGAATCTCTGCAGACCTTCATGATAGTGTAGCCCAGTGGTTAGCCGGTGCTTCCTATCAAACTCAGACGGTTGAAGCGCTTCTAACGGATACTAACAACAATGATATTCGCAACCAGTTAAATCTTGTTGAAGAAACGATTGATAAAAGCCTTACAGAGTTACGCAGGGTGTTGATCGACCTTCGACCGCCATCATTAGATGAACTGGGACTTAGTCACTCATTACGGCAGAGTCTGACATCGATCTCGTCAAATGGATTAGAATGCAGTTTCCATGAGGAAGGTAATCATACACGACTGGAACCAAACGTGGAAATCACCGTTTACCGTGTAGTTCAGGAGGCGTTAAATAATATAAGAAAACATGCAGAGGCTACCAGGGTTGATCTTTACCTGAGTTATAATGACGATAATGTAATCGTCAAGATCAAGGATAATGGAGTAGGCTTCGACCTGACTGATACCATAAATAATGCCATATCGGTTGGAAATCTTGGTATACTCGGTATGAAACAGAGAGTGGATATGCTGGGTGGGAATATCGATATCCAGACACGTCATGGCAAAGGGACTACTATTACCCTGACCCTTCCTTTGCAGCCGCAAATTGATGAGAGTTAAATGGAGAAGATACGAATCCTCCTTGTTGATGACCATAGCGTCGTACGTAGCGGTCTGGTACAGATGCTGGAGATAGAGGAAGATATTAAAGTAGTGGGTGAAGCATCCAATTCCGAGGAAGCATTGAAAATGATCGCAATTGTCTCTCCTGATGTAATCCTTATGGATATCAAGATGCCGGGAATGAATGGAGTCAGACTAACAAAAGAGATAAAAGAGAGACTTCCTTCCTGTAATATAATCATGTTTACTCTCCATGGTGATTATCTGACCCAAGCTATCAAAGCCGGCGCGACTGGTTATCTCCTGAAAGATATCAAACGGGAAGATCTTACACGCGCAATCAGGAGAGTTCACAGTGGACAAACGGTAATTAGCGAAAATATCCAATCAGAGTATTAGTTCAACTTTTCCTGAATCGATTATTACTCGGATAGGTTCCCTATAACCGTACAGTCAGGGTATTGCGTTAGTACAACAAAAAGACGAATACAGTAATCATCACAATCGTCAGGTTAATATCGAGATTTCTAGCTTATCTCCACTCTGGAAACACCTGAATATCAGCTTTTCTGGACTAATACTTCTTTCTTGAAGTGTGGCTTGAGAATAAAGTAGAATATTGCTCACGAAAATACTCATATTCCTGATTGTCTGAATTTGTGGAATATCCAATTAGGAGAAACAAAATGAATAGATGTAAAAAATGCTTACTTCCGGAAGGAAAATTCAACGTGGTACTCAATGCCGACGGTATCTGTAATTATTGCGAGTATTTTGAAAAGAAAAAGAAGACTGTTTTGGACTATTCTGACCGAGAGAAGCGGCTGGTACGGAAACTTGAAAAGTATCGAGGTAAATACGACTATGATGTCATTGTTGGCTTGAGTGGCGGAAAGGACAGTACGTATGTCCTTTATCAACTTGTAAACAAATACGGGCTCAAAGTATTGGCGGTTAC
>MGML01000142.1:154-1220 GCA_001796415.1 Chloroflexi bacterium RBG_13_46_14 | reverse complement strand
TCTATTCAAAATACCATCAGCAAGCTGAACGTAGACCATTATTATTATCAGCCGAATTGGGATACCCTCAGGAAGTTTTACAAACTCACTGTCCGGAAACTGTTTGATCCTTGTATTGCCTGTGGACTCGGAGGGTATTTTCTGGCAATAAAAGCGTCTTATGAAAAGCGTATACCCTTCTTTGTTCATGGAAGAACGCCTTTCCAAATGTACAGGAATTTCTATAAGAATAGCAAAGATATATTCTTACCTATGATGAGATTGAATTTAATGGAAAATTCTATTCTGCTAAATACGTACGGTTATCTCGCTCTGCTTAAAAATGCCCCGGTAAAACTTATTCCTGATTTAATCTGGAAAGTACGCAGTAATGAATCTGTGAGTTCCCCGGCCTATCGTTATGTGTACGGTATCATCAACCAGTTTGTAAGGCAATACGTCGCACAAATGGCCGAGACGGAACAGGAAGCGAAAGAAATAATAGACGAATTTTTTGTTGATTCCACCAAACTTATGAGAGGGTTCGTTCCGGAATTCTTTGCCTATTTTCTTTTCGAAGAATACGACGAGGAAAATATCAAGACGACATTAGAAAAGACTCTTGGCTGGAAGAGACCACCTGGTGATAGTCTGTTAGGCCATTCCGACTGTGCGTTACATGATGCAGCGGGAAATATGTACAAGGCTCTTAATGAAGTTGATGTCCTAGAACCAGATGTTGCCGTTATGTTGAGATTCGGAAAAATCACCAGGGACCAGGCAAACGAAATTTTCCAAGCTAATCAGGCACTGGAAAACGACATGGAGAAATCAATGGATTCCGTATGCGCATTATGTGAATGTAATAGAGAAGATTTAGAGAACATTCTTGTGACTCTTAAACAAGCCAATACCAGTAAATTCAGTTCTCGTTAAAAACTCAATAGGGTAAATTCACTGCACGTATGAAAAAGCCACAGGTATCCATGAAGTGTATAAATCAGATTACTTTTCAGCCAAGCGAATTATTTCAGATGCGTTAAAACCGGGAAAACCAACTATCATCTGCTATTTGAAATGGCAGCAG
>MGML01000142.1:0-74 GCA_001796415.1 Chloroflexi bacterium RBG_13_46_14 | reverse complement strand
AGCAATCATGCCAGGGTTTATTTTGAGTCATCAAAATACGAACTCATCGGTGTTGCGGATCGTGATAATGAACG
>MGML01000141.1 GCA_001796415.1 Chloroflexi bacterium RBG_13_46_14 | reverse complement strand
CGAATACCGGCGCCGCACCGGAAAAGGACAGTATATCGACATGTCCCAGTATGAAAACGGAGTACAGTTTATGGCGCCGCTGGTATTGGATTATAGCGCTAACGGAAGAATAGCTTATAGAGAAGGAAATAAAAATCGGTATGCCGCTCCTCACAATGCCTATCGGTGTATCGGCGATGACAGGTGGTGTGCCATTGCAGTATTTACCGACGAGGAATGGACAAATTTCTGTACTGTAATCGGGAATCCTTCACTTGTCTCAGATCCAAAATTTAAAACCCTTGCTGACAGGAAAAAGAATGAGGAAGCATTGGACGAATTAGTGAACGAATGGACCGAACAGCATACGTCTGAAGAGGTTATGAACCTGATGCAGGCAGCCGGAATTGCCGCAGGGGTGGTCGCAACAGGCGAAGATGTGATGGATAAAGATCCTCATATCAGGGAGAGAGGATTTTTTAGAGAACTTGAATATCCCGGAATCGGAAAATTCCGCACTCAGGCCGGACCTCATTTCGAAATGTCGAAATATACCTACGAACTGAAACTCCCTCCCTTGCTTGGAGAACATAATGAGTACGTGTTTAAGGAGATACTCGGTCTTCCAGACAAGGAATATGAAAAACTGGTTGCCGAAGAAGTGATTAATTAATAGAGATACGATGTAAGAGGTGAAATCATGGAGAAGCGGTCGCCGTTTTCCAACTTTGGCCAGATAGGGATACTAGTCAAAGACATAGAGAAAGCAAAGAAAAATCTAGAAGATATCGGAATCGGCCCCTTCGGGGGGCTGGATGCTGAACCGACCGTTAAGTGGGAAGCCTGGGGCCAACCGACGGAAGTTCGTCTGAAAATGCTTTTTACGAAAATCGGTCCTCTTGAAATAGAACTTATCGAACCGCTTTCAGACTGCATGCAAAAAGACTTTCTTGATAATCACGGTGAAGGCATCCAGCACTATTCATTCTTCGTAGATGATATCGACGAAGTGGTTGAATACATGGCGGAAAAGGGATATAAAGTTGTTCAAAGAGGATGGAGAGTCAAAAATGGTGGTTACGCCTTCTTCGATACCGAGGAAAAGTGCGGCTTTATGCTGGAGGTAATTGAAAGATAAGGGAATTCATCTTCTATAAATCATTACTCATGTATATATTTGTGTCTTATCCACTCCTTAATTTGACCGCTTGAAACCATACCTGATAATATTTTTCGTGAGGCAGCGTCATGTTTTAATCTCAGCCTGCCGTATCCTGAAAGGAGAACTGCGTTGGTACATGATGATGTTTGGGAAAGTCTTTTCAATCCTGAATCGGTTGCCGTAATTGGAGCCTCAAATAATCCCGGAAGCTGGGGAGGACGCATCACAAGCAATCTCCTCGCACCGAACAACCGCCCGATTTATCCGGTGAATCCGTCTTCTCGAGAGGTTATGGGGCACAAATCTTATTCAAGCATACTGGATATTCCGGAACCGGTTGATATGGCGGCGATTGTAGTCAGGGCTGAACTGGTACCGCATGCCCTCAGGGAATGTGTTCAGAAGAAGGTAAACTCTGCTCTCATTATTTCCGGTGGTTTCAGAGAGACTGACGAAACAGGCGCGGCAAGAGAGAAGGAGATTCTCGAAATCGCCCGTGAAGGCAACATCCGGTTCATCGGCCCGAACACCATGGGACATATGGATACCCACACAAAGCTTAACACCGTAAACTTCGTCCAGGGTATGCCACCCGGGAATGTTGGTTTGATAGCACAGAGCGGGAACATGGGGGCAAGGATCATCCAGAATGCGGACAGGTACGGTATGAGTTTCAGCCGGTTCGTCTGCTGCGGCAACGAAGCCAGTATTTACCTGGAAGATTACCTCGAGTATTTTGCCAGCGATCCCAATACCAGGGTTATCGCGCTCTATATCGAGGGTTTACGCGATGCCAGACGTTTTCTGAGCACGGCAAGAGAAATAACCAGGAAGAAACCGATAGTAGTACTCAAGTCGGGTGGTACGAAAAGTGCGGCCAGGGCTTCAAGGTCTCATGTAGGTGCTTTAACAGGCACTGACGCAGTTTACTCCTCAGCTTTCAAACAAGCAGGCGTGATACGGGTCAAGGATGATGATGAGTTATGTGACGTGGTTGTGGCTTTACTGAACCAGCCTTTACCGAAAGGCAGGAAAGTAGGGATACTTACCATGGGCGGCGGACTTGGCGTCGTAGCAACCGAGTCCTGCGAGAACGAAGGACTGGAGATACCGGAACTGGAACAGTCCACCATTGAACAGCTTAACGAACTGTTGCCGGAACGCTGGTCTCACGCTAATCCTGTCGACCTTGTTGGTTCCGATGTAGCTCACAGCCCTGAGATCATTAAAACACTATGGGTACTATTACAGGATAAGAACCTCGATGCGTTACTGGCTAATGCATGGCTTGGAAGGATGCACCGCCTTCCAAGGAGAGGAATCGAGAGAGTGTCGGTTGACATCGAAGATGCTCCTGACCAGTCGGAACAGGAGCACGCCCGGGAATTTTTCCAGCAGGTGCAAAAGTACGGCATTCCGCTCTATATGGTGGGAGGGTACCCGAATTCAGCCAACGATATAGCAGCATATATTACATATCATAAGGAAGGATTTCTCATTTATCCTCAGCCCCATAGAGCTGCCAGGGTGATTCGACACCTTGTCTGGTATCGCGAATACCTTGAATCCGTAAATGGTAATTGATAATTGAATTCGTCTGTAGTATCTTTTCCCCTGTGATTCCGTTAGAAACTGGAGGAGTCCCTGCTTGTGGTCTGGATTAAATTTCTGCTGTGTATTGTTATAATCCTCTTTGCCGGGATAAAAACAACCCGGTATGCCGATGTCATAGCTGAAAAGACCGGACTTGGCAGAATCTGGATAGGGATGCTTCTCCTCGGGATTATTACCTCTATGCCGGAATTGATAACCGGCATAAGTTCTGTGACGCTGGTAGGTGATGAAGGTGTTCCTGATCTTGGAGTCGGCACGCTGCTTGGTAGCTGTATATATAATTTGTCCATCATCGCCATTATTGACATAATGAACCGTAAAACACCGGTATTGAATTTCGTCAGTATGAGGCACTTCAGTTCGGCGATCATCGGTATTGCCATCCTTGGTATTATCGCTTTAAGCACAGGATTCAGCGATACTATCGGAAAACTTTCGTTAGGGTGGGTTGGGATTCCCGGCATTTTAATATTTGTAATTTATATCGCCGGAGCATGGTGGATATTCACCTCCGAACGTAATTTCCAGCTTTCACTCATACCTGCCTTTCCCGAAGTAACAGGTGAAATACCGCCAGGTGAAGCCACGGAAAGCAACGATATCAAATTACTTTGGCCGAAGTTTTTTCTCAGTGCAGTGGTAATTATAGCAACCGGGATATGGCTGTCATATGTCGGTAATGAAATTGCTGAGGTTACCGGATGGGATTCCAGTTTTGTCGGGAGTATTTTTCTTGCGGTCAGCACCTCGATGCCGGAACTTATAGTCGCTATATCCGCTTTCAGGATGGGAGCAATCGACCTGGCAGTAGCGGATATCTTCGGCGCTAATATGCTCGATGTTACATACGTATTCGTACTTGATGTTCTGTATTCAAAAGGTTTGTTGATGTCATCGGTTTCCAGTTCACATACCATAAGCGCCGTAATTGCAATAATCATGACCGGCATTATCCTCCTGGGGATAAAATATAAGCGGGAAAGAAAACTCTTCAGGATAATAAGCTGGTACGGACTGGCGCTTCTTACTCTTTATATTACCGGTGCGTATATATTGTTTGCTTTATCCGGATAGCGGTATAAATTCTTGGTAACCGGGAAATAATCTCTTTCATCTCACGAGCGTATTTGTTATAATATTGACGGCCATTTCCGAATGTTCATTTCTGGAATTAAAGATTATTGCAGGAGTATCTCGGGTTTCTTTTTATCAACCCTTTTGGACACGTAATGTGTCAGATTACGTGTCATAAGATCGCTCGTTACCACAACCAGATACGCCTAAGGAGGTAAGGATTTTGAAGAATGTTACAAGTAACATAGAAAATCTTGAGATAGAAGCGGAAAAATCCCTTGATGCCGCCAGGGCTAAAGCGAACGAAATACTCGCTGAAGCTAATAAAAAGAACCAGGAACTTTTATCATCTCCATTATCATTTGATGACGTAAAAGCTGAAGGTCAAAAAATTATAGAAAAAGCTGACAAGGAAGCCGAAGAAGAAGTTAATAAAGCAAAAAAACAGGCGGAAGTAATCAGGTCTGGAAATGTAAAAAAGGTCGATGAAATTATAGACCGCATGGTAAAGCTTGTAACCGGAGCATAAATTAATGGCGCCTTTCCTGATAAACACGGCCGAACCGATGGTTAAAATGAGGATAGTCACGGTCAGAGATGACTCGGAACGCACTCTTAAAGCTCTGCAGAATATCGGTGTACTTGACGTAGAGGAGAGTGAAGAACTCAACCCGGTAGACAGAACGGCCATTGAACAGGCACACAGGGAAGTGAATGAACTGACATCTTATGTCACGAAAGTACTCAGCTACCTTCCCGAAAGGGATACTGTTACGCTTGATGAGGATGTTGAGGTAATATACACGCAGCCCTTCGGTGAAATTACCGATGAAGTCAAACGGATTTATAACAAGACAAGCAGGCTTCAGGAACGAATTCAGGAAATTAGTGAAAAGCTTCTCTATTTGAATGAGATCAGCGCCTATCTTGTACCGCTTGTTGAAAATAATGATCTTAATACAAGAGACCTTAATTACTCAGGAAAACACCTGATATCCAGGATTATCATTATCCCGACTGAGTCTGCCGATTACCTGCGGAACTCACTGGCAGAACTGATTACTGAGAATATTGTAGTGACGGCAGGTAATGATACCGTTATTCACGCTGTTGCCGATACAAAACAGACCGAAAAAATCCAATCGTTAATATCAGCTTCGG
Organism: Chloroflexi bacterium RBG_13_46_14; assembly: GCA_001796415.1. The sequence goes on along the minus strand of MGML01000141.1, from coordinate 2,738 downwards.
GAGGAAGAATACTGGATATTCCGTCTGATGATATTTCAGTAAAAGAATTTCTTGATAAGTGCGCTCGTGAAAAGGCTGAATATGAACAGGAGAAAGAAAAACTTACGGAAGAACTGATCAGTCAAATCGATACTGATCTGAAGCGACTTGTACTGCTTAGAGAAGCATTAACGGCTGAAAACGAAAGATTGTCGGTATTGGAGAAAGCCAGCGAAGCTAAATATATCACGTTAATTGAAGGCTGGCTGCCGAAAAATACGGTCGAGAATACTTCTGTGGAAATCAAGGAAAAGATACCTTACGTTTTCATTGATACCAGGGAACCCCAGGCAGGAGAAGAACCGCCGACAAAATATAAAAATCCTGGCGGGTTTAAGCCTTTCCAGATAATTGTTAACCTGTTCGCCACTCCCAGGTACCGCGAATGGGATCCCACTCCGGTTGTGACCTATTCGTTCGCCTTTTTCTTTGGTTTGATGATCTGCGATGTACTTTATGCCCTCGGATTGATGCTACTCGGGAAATTCCTCCTGAGCAAGTTTGTTGATGACCCTTCTTCCGAGGTTTTTAAGCAATTCCAGCATTTGCTTTATATTTGTGGAGGAGTCGCGCTTGTCGGGGGATTACTAACCGGCCAATACTTCGGTAATATGTATGAATTTATAGGTATAGAGAATCTGGCCCTCGTTAAGAGTGTCCAGGAAGCCCTTCAGGATCCTGTCAAGTTCATCGGTATTGCCCTGGGAATAGGGTTTATCCATGTCAATACCGGTCACATAATTGCACTTGTTAAAGCCGTCAAAGAAAGAAATAAAGGCATTATCATAGGAAAAATAGGACTTGGTATGATTCAGTTAGGTATTCCGACCATACTGAATTCGTTAATGGGCTTGGATATTCCCGGGTTTACACCGGCATTTTATACAATACTCTCTTATGTCCTTATTGCCGGTATCGTCCTGGTTGTCATATCCAGCATTATGGTCAGTGGGGGGCTGGGTGCCATCTTGTGGCTTTTTGATATTACAGGTCTGTTGGGAGATATAATGTCATACGCCAGGTTAGCCGGTGTAGGCCTCGCTACATACTACCTTGCCTTTACCTTTAACCAGATGGCAACGATCTTTACCGAAATGCTGGATAGTGGTATAGCCGCTGTTCTAGGAATAATTCTTGCTGTCATAATAGTAGTATTCGGACATGTCATCAATCTCGTATTGACCGCAATAACAGGATTTATGCATTCGCTCAGGTTATGTTTCGTGGAATTCCTCTTTAAATTTTATGAAGGTGGAGGAACCGAATATAACCCTTTCAGATTAAAAAAACGCACTATCGTACCTGTAGTAATGAAGTAATTTCAGGAGGATAAAATGTTGTTCGATCCATCAGCTTTGGCAACAATCGGCGCTGCCCTGGCACTTATCGGCGGACTGGTAGGTTCTTCGATCGGCATCGGTATTGCCGGTTCGGCAGGCGCAGCTACTCTATCGGAGGATCCGAGTCAGTTTAGAAATGTTATTATCTTTGCCTCTTTGCCTATGACACAGACCTTTTACGGGTTAATAGTACTCATCCTTATCACTACAGTGATATCCAAGATGGATACGGTAGTGGCAAATGTCGGAGAAGGCGCCGGGGCGATGATACTCAGTATCGGTCTGATGGCCGGTGCTGCTGAATGTTTCTCCGCTATATACCAGGGTCATGTTTGTGCTTCCTGTATCTCCCTTTTACCGAAGACAAAGGGAAAGATACTAACAAACGGAATCATGCTTGCCGTGTTCGTAGAGCTACTCGGTGTACTCGGTTTTGTATTTGCAATTATGGCAATGTCAATGCTTGGATTGATGTAAGGATATTTTGCTATGACTATGGATAAAATTAGCGAGGCCGTACTGGAAAAAGTAAAAGCTGAGGCTGAAGAGATGATCAGGCAGGCGGAATCGACGGCTGAAGAAAGATTGGCAAAAGCCAGAGAACAGCAGAATGCCCGGTACGCGGAAGAGAAAGCCAGGATTATGGAAGATGCCAAGTCCGAAGCTTCCAGAATCCGGGCACAAACCTCGATCAGCATGCGGCAGGAAATTCTAAAGGCAAAGAATGAAGTAATCGAGAAAATCGTGTCTGGTCTCAAGTCAAGGCTTGCCGATTTGCCCAACAACGATGAGTTAACTGTGAACCTTATCAAAGAAGGTATTCAGGTTATAGGCAAGAATGAAGTAGTAGTATACGTTTCGCCAGGGCATATCGACAGAATTAAAAATCTGGTAAAAAATAATAAAGACCTGTTCGCAATAATCAAGGAATATAAAGAGATAAAATGCAGAGGTGGTGCTGTTGTCGGGGATATAAAAAGTGGGTTCAGTATAGATAATACCTTCGATACTAGAATCGAAACTCTTCTTCCACAAATATTACCTGAGATAAGTAAAGAGTTATTCGGTTAATATCGGGAGACAATTAATTTGGCAGGGATAGGTTACGCATTCATATCAGCATATTTAAAGGGAGAGGAAGCAAAAATTCTTTCTTCCCATAATCTTATTACTCTCGTAAAAACGGAGAATATCCAGGAGGTTATCGATTCGATAAGAGACACAGACATCGGGAGCTATCTGGAAGGGCTTGATATCAACACATTCGACGATGTGGATGAACAACTCTGGAAATATTTTAATGATTGCCTGGCACGTATTGCATGGTTTCAAAACGTACCGAAAGACGCCCGGAAAATA
>MGML01000140.1:11445-11614 GCA_001796415.1 Chloroflexi bacterium RBG_13_46_14 | reverse complement strand
TGCCGAGCGTTATGCCAAAAAGGCTTTAGAGATGGCTGATACCGAAAAAAATCCTCGAAGAAAAAAAGAGTTAAAAAAAATTGCCGAAGTGTGTTCTTATGTTCCCGCAAATTCTCCCCGAAATTTTTGGGAAGCCCTCCAGATGTACTGGTTCGTCCATATAGGAGTT
>MGML01000140.1:10990-11346 GCA_001796415.1 Chloroflexi bacterium RBG_13_46_14 | reverse complement strand
CAGGAGAAGGCAAAGGAACTTTTAGAGTGCTTCTGGATAAAATTCAATAATCAACCAGCACCACCCAAAGTAGGAGTAACTTTAGCCGAAAGTGGGACCTATACCGATTTTGCTAATATTAATAATGGTGGATTAAAGATAGATGGCTCTGATGGAGTGAATGACTTAACCTATCTGATACTCGATGTAATCGATGAAATGAGATTATTACAACCCAGTACCAATATTCAATTGAGCAAGAAAAGCCCGGATAAGTTTTTAAAACGAGCTGGTGAGATAATCAGAAAGGGTTGGGGTCAGCCCTCGGTATTTAATACTGAAGAAGTTATTAAGGAGATGCTTAGACAGGGTAAATC
>MGML01000140.1:0-10961 GCA_001796415.1 Chloroflexi bacterium RBG_13_46_14 | reverse complement strand
GTGGTTGTGTGGAGACCGGTGCTTTTGGTAAAGAGAGCTATATCTTAACCGGATATTTTAATTTAGTAAAAGTACTGGAGATAACTTTAAATAACGGTACCGACCCTCAGACTGGTAAAAAAATAGGAATAGAAACTGGTGAAGCAACTCAATTTAGTTCTTTTAAAGAATTACTGGCTGCCCTTAAAAGACAGCTTCACCATTTTATAGATATAAAAATAAGAGGAAATAATATAATTGAAAGATTATATGCTGCTTATATGCCGGCTCCATTTCTCTCTATAATCATTAGTGATTGTATTGAAAAAGGGAAGGATTATAATGCCGGAGGTGCTCGCTATAATACCGATTATATTCAGGGAGTGGGGATTGGGACTATCACTGATAGTCTTTCAGCAATTAAACACCATGTCTTTGACCGGAAAAATATAAATATGGAAGAATTAAAAGAAGTGTTAAAAGGTAATTTTATTGGCCACGAAGAGCTACGGCAATTGTTTTTAAATAAGACTCCCAGATACGGGAATGATGATGATTATGCCGATGATATTATGAAATTAGTATTTAATGCTTTTTATAAGGAAGTAAATGGAAGAAAAAATACCAAAGGCGGAGTTTACAGGATTAATATGCTCCCTACAACCTGTCATATTTATTTTGGTTCAGTAGTGGGAGCTACACCTGATGGCAGAAGAGCAGGAGAACCACTATCAGAAGGGATTTCCCCGGTGCAGGGGGCAGACCGTTTAGGACCCACAGCAGTTATCAAATCAGCTGCTAAGATGGACCAGGCAAAAACAGGAGGGACTCTTTTAAATCAAAAATTTACCCCTCAATTACTGGAGGGAGAAAAAGGCATAGATAGCCTTGCTCATCTGATTAGAGCCTATTTTAAATTAGGAGGGCATCATATACAATTTAATGTAGTAAGTGCTAATACTCTGAAAGCCGCTCAAAAAGAACCTGAAAAATACCGAAATCTTATTGTGCGGGTAGCAGGTTATAGTGATTATTTTAATAACCTTAGCAAGACCTTGCAAGATGAGATAATTAGCCGAACAGAACATCAATCTTGTTGAAATAATTAGTGTAAAATTTAGTAGGATATTAAATAAACAAATTATTAGCTGTATTGACAAAATGTGAAAAAAAGTGTATAAAAAAACAGATAAGTAATGTAGTAAGATGCAATTCGAAGAAATGTCGGCTTTTTGGCATGCTACCAAATGTTTCGAAGTCTTTTGGAGGGAGGATTGTTGGTTGCGAGGATGTAAATCTTTATATAGAAAGTTACTAGCGGTGTTTTACCAAAGGATAGAGGCATTGGGGTAGTCCTTCTTTTTTTCTTCAATAGTAGCTTTATGCCTTCAGATCGACGAAAATTTTAGAAGCTTTTTTAAAGGAAGTGACTAAGATGTTAACTCGTGAACTGAGGACAAGACAGGAATGTGAAGACTTTGTGCGGGGTTGCACGATTATGGGCACCGGTGGCGGTGGTAACCCGGCTCGAGGCTTTGATAAGCTGACTAGAGCGTTAAACGAAGGTCTTAGAATAGGCTGGACAGATGCTAAACAGATACCTGATGATGCCTGGGTAGTATGTCCGTTTCTCATGGGATCGATTGCACCAAAGACATCCGCAGGCCTGGCTGAGATAAAAGACCTGGGGCTTACTAAAGTGCGCTATCCAAATACCATTATGACTGCAATTCAAGAGCTGGAGATTTACACTGGGAAAAAAATTGGCGCAGTAATACCTGGTGAACTAGGAGGTGCAAATACTCCAGAGCCAGTTGCGCAGGCTGCTCGTCTGTCCATCCCCTGTATCGATGGAGATTACGCCGGTCGAGCCATTCCAGAGATCGCACAGATGATACCCGTTCTATTCGACAAGCCGCTTGCGCCGCTGACCAGCGTAGACGAATGGGGTAATATCAGTATTATTAAGACAGCTATCAACGAGCCAATGGCAGAAAGAATCGGGAAATTCCTCGCTGTGGCAGCACATGGCCTGGCCGGTATGGCCGGCGTTCTTTTAAGCGGTAAAGAATGCAAAGAAATTGCCGTAACGGGAACACTTAGCTTGTGCCTGAAATTGGGGCAAACCGTTCAGGAAGCTCGTAACCGCGGAATCGATGTTCCTGTAGCGACAGCCGAGGCTATGGCAGGATGGATCATTTTCAAAGGTAAGGTCACAGCAAAAGAGTGGGAGGATCGAGTCGGATATTACTGGGGAACCCACACACTTACGGGTATCGAAGAGTTTTCCGGACAAACCTTCAAGGTATGGTTTAAGAACGAGAATCATATCTCCTGGCTTAATAACAAACCGTTTGTCATGAGCCCTGACCTTATATGTATGGTTGATCGTGAAACGGGGGAACCAAAGACCAACGACGCTGTAGCTGAAGGAGATATCATGGCTGTGTTGGGAACGCAAGCTCCCGATCCTTTCCTGACCCAACCCAAAGGGCTGGAAGTTTTGGGGCCAAAACACTTCGGTTTTGATTATCCTTATGTGCCTATTCAGAAACTTATAAGTTAAGATGGTAGTAAACCTGAGGAGTAAATATGAGTGAACGATTAGTCGATGTCTTCTGTTTGAACGGGAAAGGAATTCAGAGCGTTGTCCTGGGTATTGGTTGTCGTGCGGAACATTCTAACAATGAACATGTTTATGTCTCCGATATGGAGACTGTGGTGAAAGCATTGCACAATCTATTTGAAGTATTGTGTGATTAGATTTTATAGCACCGTTTTCGGTGGTTAATTTACAGTTTAGGGTAGTCAAATATGGATTTGCTTAAAGCAATTATGGAACGAAGGAGCGTGCGGTCATTTCAGACTGATCCCGTACCTGTAGATATGTTACGAAGATTAGTAGAGGCGGGTATTTGGGCTCCTTCGGGTGGGAACGCCCAGACGTGGTGCTTTATCATCGTTACGGATGGTGCCAGCATAAGACGACTCAAAATGCTGAGCCCCGGGCTATTGGGAAACCCTCCAGCGGTAATGGTTATCTGCCAGAATGTTGCCGAGGCTGAACGAAAGGGAGCGAAACTGGGTAAAGAAGTCCTCATGCTGATGGACTCTGCCATGGCAGCGCAGAACATTATGCTGGCTGCTTATGCAGAGGGTTTGGGAACTTGTATTGTTCGCTCTTTTCACCCTGAAGGCGTTCAAAAGTTGCTCAAGCTACCCCAATATATTGAACCTCAGATTCTGATCTCTGTTGGTTTTCCGGCATCTGTGCCGAAACCTCCAAAACGGAATTTTAACATTGTGTCTTTCCAGGAGTATATTGGTAATGATTAGTTCTATTGAACCCAAGGCCTTTGAATTGGTCTGTTACATGGTCACAAGTGCTTGTAATCTTTTGAATGAGAACAAACTATACGGCCCGTTCAGACTGCTCGATACAGCCAGTCGCTTAATCACTTTACTTGAGGAAGAGGGTGTGAGGAGTAAAAGGCTTGAAGAGATACGGGAGCGGATTATTGCGGGGCAATATAGTGTAATGGAAGATGAGAAGGTTTTTGCCGATTTCCTTCAAGGTTTGGTGTTGGCTCTAATTCCTTTAATGGAAGACGGGACTGTTTAATATACTTTGATTTGAATGAAAGTTAGTTGTCCTTATTTATCCTTGTGTTATGTTAATAGAACCATTCCAATGGAAGAAATAACAACAGGTTAATGCTGCGATAATTAGGTTTTATTCTTTTCGGAAAGGAGGTGTTGAGCCGGAAAAGCATTGAATTATCGGAATGCGTTGTCTTAAGCTAATGGAATATGTTTACCCGTCTTAATTTACAGTTAAAAGTAAAGGATACTTAGATTAATAATTATTATTAGGAGGTAATAATATGAAAAATCTTAAATCATTGCTTTACTTGATGATTTTGGTGGCCTTATTGGCTATCCCTGTAATCGGAGTTGCAGCAGCTTCTGCTGCAGAACACAATCCGGAGAGCCTTGTGCGTTGGTGTGAGGACTGGCCGACATACATCGATCCTGCTGTGGGGACAGATTTTTCTGACACCATGGCGATAGTACAATTATACGACACGTTGATATTCCCGAACCTGGATGGGTCAGTAAGACCCCACCTGGCCGAGAAGTGGGACATCTCTGATGATTTCCTTACCTATACTTTTTACCTTCGGAAAGGGGTGAAATTTCACAACGGTGATGAACTAACCGCAAAAGATGTCGTTTTCAGTACTGAGCGCTTGTTCGACATTGGCGAGGGTTTTGCATACATATTGCGGACCAAAGATGCTCAAGGCAGAATTATTTCTGGTATTGAATCGGTCAAAGCTGTCGATAATTACACGGTCGAATTCAAGTTGGCAAGGCCGTTTGGCCCATTTGTCCCTGCATTGGTGCGTCTTTACATCCTTAATAAATCTCAGGTCATGGAGAACATTGACAAATCTGACACGATGTATGGGGAGATGGGCGACTATGGTAAGAAGTGGCTTCTAACCAACGACGCTGGCAGCGGTCCATACAAAGTCAAAGAAATGAAGATGGAAGAATCCCTGCTGGGCGAAAAGTTTGACGACTACTGGGGTGGCTGGGAAGAAGGTGCTCCTGATTTCTTCAGAGAATTTGCCTTCCCCGGCGAGGTAGCTATCCGTACACTGATGAATAATCGGGAATTGGAAATTACCTCTGAAACTCTGCCAATGGAAGCTTATGCTGCTCTCCGTGAGATCCCAGGAGTTGATACTATTGCCTATTTAGCGCCACATAATCTTCAGATCATGCTTAATACTAAGGTTCCGCCAACAGATGATATCCATGTCAGAAAAGCACTATCCTGGGTGATGGACTATGACGTAGTAGTTAACGATGTCTGGCCATACTATGTCCAATCGGTTGGTCCGGTCCCTCAGACACTACCCGGCCATAGCAAGGATGTCTTCCAATACAGTTACAACTTAGAGAAAGCTAAGGAAGAAATGGCCAAATCAGCGTATGCCGGCCAGGAGAATATTCCGTTTTCCCTATCCTGGTGCGCTGAAGTACCCGATGAAGAAAAAGTGGCACTATTGTTCCAGGTCAATGCAGCTGAGATCGGTATCGATGTCGAGATCTTTAAGAAACCTTTTGGTTTAATGATCGACGATGCACAGACCGTGAAGACCACCCCGAACGGCTCCGTCGTTTACGTGGCTGCCCACTACAATGAGGCTGGCTCAATGCTGGAAACACGGTATCACTCCAAGTCTCAGGGCACTTGGGAGCAATGTGAGTGGCTCGGTTCACCTGATATTGATACCGCTATCGAAGACGCGCTGGCGACAGTGGAGGAGGAAGAACGTTTCAGGAAGTATAATGAGATTCAGCATACAATTGTGGATCTAGCCCCCACGATTTGGTTGGCCGATCAGGCTCAAGAGTTTGGTTATCAGGCAGACTATCTCGTTTGGCCGTTAGCAGAACGAATTAAAGCTGGAGAACCCTCTGCTCCACCGATGGGTTATAGTTTTTATGTGCGTGACATGAAGGTTTTCCCTGAGAAGAAGGCAGAACTGCTCAAAAAATAAGAAGACGATTTGACACTTCACTAATAAAGGGGCGGGGTAGTTTAGGTAAAGAATATTGCTACCTCACCCCTTTAATTTGATAGTATCTGGAAAGGAAGGTTCAATGAGATTAGGTCCTTTTATACTGCGCAGGTTAGCCATTTCGATATTTGTTCTATTTGGCCTATCTATATTAATATTTTTAATTGCGCGCGTCGTTCCCGGTGATCCAGCTCGTATGGCCCTGGGTCCCAGAGCCCCGGTAGATGTGGTAGAAAGACTAAGACAGCAAATGTACCTGGACAAGCCTTTGCTCCAACAATATGGTTTGTGGCTACGGGACGTTGTTACGCATGGAAACCTCGGAGATTCTCTTTTGACTCGACGTCCGGTCAAACAGGACATCCGGGAATTCTTTCCGGCAACTTTGGAATTGGTCGGACTAACAGCGATTTTTATCATAATAGCCGGTATTTCTCTGGGAGTCATATCCGCAAGATATGCTAATACGTGGGTTGACAAGGTAGTGCGCCTTTTTTCTTATTTAGGCATCGTAACCCCGGCTTTTGCCTGGGCTGTTATCTTGATGTTGTTGTTCTGCTTTGTTTGGCATCTCTTCCCGAGCTATGGGCGGTTGACTGAAGGAGTCATGCCTCCTGTTACTATCACAGGAATGTATACGGTAGATAGCCTTTTGAATGGACGGCTTGATCTTTTTTGGGATGCGGTTGTACACCTCATCTTACCTGCTATTGCGCTAGCTTTGCCACCTATGTCGCAGGCAGCGCGTCTCACACGTTCGAGTATGGCAGATAACCAGAATAAAGACTACATCGCTTCAATGATTGCTTACGGCGTCCCGAATAGGGTTGTGACCGGGAAGTATCTGCTCAAACCATCTTTGATCTCACCCATTACAGTAATGGCGTTGGATATCGCTGCGACTTTTGGCTATGCATTTATGGTGGAGAAAGTTTTCGGCTTTCCGGGATTGGCGCGATATGGTATACAAGTGATGCTCAATAAAGATGTAAATGCTATTGTTGGAGTGGTAATGGTGCTTGGTGTCGTGTTTATTACCCTGAATATTGTGGTAGACATCATTGTCGCCTACTTGGACCCACGTATTCGTTTATTGGGGAGGAGTGTCTAGATGACGACCGAAGGAATGCTTACGTCCAGTTCTCTTAAAAACCCATGGGGCAGGACACTGTATTCATTGAAAAGAACCTGGTACAAATTTTCTAGGAACTGGTTATCTGTGCTGGGCTTAGTTATAGTAGTTACAATTGTTTTCCTCGCAGTGTTTGCGCCCTATGTAGCCCCTTACCCACAACATGCGGGAAAGTTTGTCGATTTCAAGGGCAAGAACCAACCACCAAGCTGGCAACACTTGATGGGTACTGACACGATTGGGCGAGATATCCTGTCAAGAATTATCTTCGCTTTTAGAAATGCCCTACTCATGGCTATTGTGGTATTAGCTGTCAGCGTTCCCCTTGGCACGTTAACAGGGCTGACCGCTGGCTATTACTCGGGGACATGGACCGATACTGTGATTATGAGAGTAACCGATGTGTTTATTAGCATTCCCCCTATTATTCTGGCCCTCTCTATAGCTGCGGTGTTGAAACCAACGCTCATGAACTCCATGATTGCCGTGACTGTGAGTTGGTGGCCATGGTATACACGAATGACCTATTCCCTGGCCTCGTCGATAAAAAACGAGTATTACGTGCAGGCTGCTGAGCTCACCGGTGCGAGTAAGATATATATCCTATTTCATGAAATTCTGCCGAACTGCTCCTCTTCACTCTTCACAAAAATGGCATTGGATGTAGGGTGGGTAACATTAGTTGGTGCTGCTCTGAGTTTCGTTGGCCTGGGTGAACAACCTCCTAAGCCAGCTCTAGGGACTATGATCGCAGAAGGTGTTGAACGGATGCCGGCCCAGTGGTGGATAGCTCTGTTTCCGGCTTTGGCTATCATGTTCGTGGTATTGGGCTTCAATCTATTTGGTGATGGCATCCGTGATGCTCTCAGTCCTGAGGAGGCATAGTCGTTATGTCTGAAACATTGTTAGATATCAAAAATCTGCATGTGTGGTTCAAAGTCTATGGTGGCGTGCTAAAGGTGTTGAATGGTGTCAATTTTAATGTAAAATTCGGCGAAAAGGTTGGACTGGTTGGCGAAGCTGGATGTGGCAAAACGACGACTATGAAGGCATTACTGCGTGTTCTGCCTAACCTGGCATTGATTCCGGAGGGCGATATCTTTGTTCGTGGTAAAAATATTCTTAAACTGAACTCTAGAGAGCTGGCAGATTTGAGAGGGAGAGGCTTATCCATGATTTTTCAAGACCCTACCTCTGCGCTCAATCCTGTTTTCACAATAGGGCAGCAATTGTATGATATCATTAAATATTCAGCCGGTTCTTCTGGACAGAAAGTAGCAAATAAGAAAAATGTTGCTCTAAGCGCATTATATGAAGCGCGTTTGCCCGACGCAGAACGTATGCTGGATAGTTACCCGATTCAACTCAGCGGAGGTATGCGCCAGAGAGTGTGCATTGCGTTTGCTATTGCCACTGCCCGCGACCTTCTTATTGCCGATGAGCCTACTACTAACCTTGATGTGACCATTCAAGATCAAGTTCTACGCTTGATCAGAGACTTGGTTGAAAAAAAGGGAGCCTCACTCATTTTAATTACTCATTCATTGGGATTGGCTCGCGAGATAACAGAACGTGTATACGTCATGTATGCTGGCAACATGATAGAGATGGCTGCTACTTCCTTGTTATTTAAAAAGCCTTTTCACCCTTATACCCAAGGGTTGCTGTCTTCGGTGCCGCGTCTTAGCGGTGGCGGTTTTGCAGAGGGAATTCCCGGACGTATCCCGGATTATCGTAACCCCCCTCCTGGCTGTCGATTTGAACCTCGATGCCAGTATGCATTTGAACCCTGCTCTAAAGCAATGCCGCCTTATATTAATGTAGGTGATGGACATCAGGTGGCATGTTACTTATACCAGGATGTACAGGGGGACAGGAAAAATGCCTGATGTTATGGACATAAACAATAATATACTTGTGGCAGAAAATTTGGTCAAGCACTTTCCGATCAATCTATCTGGCATTTTCAAGAAAAAGTGGATCGCAGTGAAGGCAGTAGATGGTATCAACTTCTCTGTGAAACAAGGTGAATGTTTTGGCCTGGTTGGAGAGTCTGGTTCAGGAAAGAGCACTACAGCATACATGACGGTGGGCACGTACGCGCCAACGTCCGGTTCGCTCGTTTTCAAGGGAGAGGATATTGCGCGACCTGCGGTGAAACGTCCCATGCACCTGAAAAAGGATATCCAGATCGTTTTTCAGGACCCTGGCTCTTCGTTGAATCCTATGAGAAACATTCAAAATATCCTGGAGATGCCTTTGCGTGTACACAATATGATCAAAAAGGGTAATTCGATAGAAAAGAAAGTTATCGATCTACTCGATAGGGTTGAGCTTCCATCTCACTACCGTTTCAAGTCACCAATTACGCTTGGAGGTGGTGAACGACAGATGGTGGCAATCGCGCGCGCCCTGGCTACCAAACCCTCTTTTATGGTGTTGGATGAACCTACTTCGGCTCTCGATGTATCTGTGCAGGGTAAGATCATTAACAGGCTAATTCGGTTGCAGAAAGAATTCGGCCTTACCTATCTTTTCATTACTCATGACCTGAGTCTGATGCGGAATGTTGCGACCAGGATCGCAATTATGTACCTGGGCAAAATCGCAGAGATCGCGTCCGCTAATGAATTCTTTCAGAAGCCCCTTCACCCATATACGCAGATGTTGTTGTCTTCAATTCCCATATTGTTTGATGAAGAGGCAAAGTTAAAGCCGAACAAAATTCACTCCGTAGGCGAGATTCCCAGTCCGGTGGACGTGCCGCCCGGATGTAGTTTTAATACGCGCTGCCCTTTCAAGACGGACATTTGTTTTGTCGAGGATCCAGTAATGCGAGAGATCGAACCTGAACATTATGCTCGTTGTCATAATATTTAGATTTAATTTATTTTAGTTAAGAGGAGGTATGAGATTATGCCGACTACTATGGATTTGGAGATTGGCGTTGCAGCCTACAAGGTTGTGCGCGACCTGCTGGAGGTAAAAAAAGGCGAGAGTGTTCTAATTACGATCGACTCGGCAGGTCACTGGCGGCTGGCGGAAGAAACCGCTAAGGCGGCTGAAGCCATGGGAGCTAAAGTGATGGTCGCCTGGCATTCGACACCGCCTGGATATGGCAAGGTGGGCGATCCCTACTTACCAGATGCTTTACACGCAGCGATTCCGGAGACGGACTGTTGGGTAGAATACAATTATCAGTGGCTGCTTTATTCTACACCGTGGGAAAAAGCTTTGACGAACCCTAAGCGTGTCCGTTATTTATTCCTGGGAGGACTGAATGAAGATCAATTTGTCCGATGTGTGGGCAAGGTTGATCTCGATTTACAGAAACAGTTTCAGGATACACTGGTCGGTTTAACCCAAAAAGCTAAAAAGATTCGGATCACCAACTCTGCCGGAACGGATGTTAGCTTTGAAAATATTGCCGAACGGCCGGTTACCAATGAGGGATGGGCTCTCGAGCCTGGTGCGCATTTCTTGTTAGGTCAAATTGGTTGGGCTCCTCTGGAAGAGTCCATCAATGGAGTTATCGTCTTCAACGGCTCATTTTCTGGGGGTGGTGAAGCAGATTTAGGGGTCTTGAAAGATCCGGTCGTTTTTCATGTGAAAGAAGGGGTGTGTGTAGATATAACCGGAGGTAAAGAGGCCAAGTTCCTGAAAGTGTGGTTTGCGAAGCTTCAGGATCCACTAATGTATCATGCTGCTCACGTATGTTATGGTTTCAACCCTGGAGCTAAGCTCTCTGGGTTGTGTACTGAAGATGAACGTGTATGGGGCTCTACGGAGTGGGGGTTTGGATATCAAGGACCCTTCTTCAAAGCTAAAGGAATCAATGCTAAGACTCACGTTGACGGAATCTGTCTGAACTCGTCATTGTGGTTAGACGAGGAGCAGATCATGGATGAGGGTCGCCTGGTTCACCCGAAGCTGGCTGATCTGGCTGTCAAGATAGGTAAACAGTAAGTGCTTCTGCCGGTGTAATGAGAAAACAAGCACTTTGATGACGTTACATTGAGCCTGATGAAGCGTGTCGGTCAAGGTGCTTGTTTTATAACGTATTCAAGGAAATTACCCAATTTTTTTAATGAGATAGGAGGAATATTATGCCAACAACGTTAAATTTGGACCTTGCCACTGTCGCCTATAAGGTCGTTCGCGACATTATGGCGGTGAAAAAGGGCGAAAGTGTCTTGATTACTGTAGATTCTGCAGGTTGCTGGACCGTCGCTGAAGAATTGGCCAAGATTGCCGAA
>MGML01000139.1:5404-5685 GCA_001796415.1 Chloroflexi bacterium RBG_13_46_14 | reverse complement strand
TCTGGAGGCCCAATACTGGTAATCGGAGCGGCACCGGCATTGGCCGCTATTTGGGCTAAGCTGCCGGATGTAATGACTTTCATACCTTTATAATCTGCAGGAACACGCACTTCCCTGCTGACGGAGTGTATCTGGTTGGGTGGCATATCGCATATCCATAACAATTTGGTGCCTTTAAATTCAGCTTCCAGTTCCGGGAACATTGGGAAGATTTCATGGTAAATATCAGTCGCCATTTGCATATCTTCCCAACCCATAAACGGCAAGCTAGTGAAGCCGTT
>MGML01000139.1:1651-5336 GCA_001796415.1 Chloroflexi bacterium RBG_13_46_14 | reverse complement strand
GGATGGCCTTCCAAGTGTCGCTTGCTTTCACTAGAGACTGATCCCAATAAAAGGAAAACTTTACCCTGCCGCCACTCTGCTCCTCGATCATTTTCGCCCATTCTTCATTCACCTTGGAGATAGGCAGCTGGGGTGGACCCCAGGTAGAAACTTTTAACACTATTGGTTCTGCTATTATTGGTACCGGAGTTTTTTCAGCGCATCCACCAAGAATAATCGAGCCTGTCAGCAGTAGCGCTAAAAAACCAATTATATGTTTTTTCACTGCCTGTTGTTCCTTTTATTACTACATAAAACTTTAAATCGGGTGGTTCTTTATACAGGTTTATAACACGACTTAATGAACAATATCACCATAGCTGCGTTAAATATTGTGTTCTCTTGATCATGCATATTAATTTTTCCATGAATAATTGGGAAGGTGAGTTAAACAATATTGTATTCAGAGTATATCATACAGTTATGTACTTCAAGATACCATTAGTCTCTATCTTTTGGCCGATTAAATATTTCTTTTGGTTGATAGTATAAAGCTTAAAGTATTAAATTCCTCAGCTTTTTGCTACAATACTGATTATGAATGAAACTATACCAACAATAGAATCCAATAAAACTACAATTATCCTAGCAGACGACCACCCGGTAGTGCGAAAAGCACTCAGGAATGATCTGGAAAAAGAAGCTGATTTTGTTGTTCTGGCAGAGGCTGGTGATGGTGAAGAGGCCGTAAGACTTGCTTCTCAGCTAACCCCAGATGTAGTGATTATGGATATCGGAATGCCTAAATTAAACGGAATAGAAGCGACCCGGCAGATAAAGGCTAGCTACCCTGATATTATAATACTTGTTCTTACTGTCTACGATGACATTGAACATGTCCTCGGTATCCTTGAATCAGGAGCTGACGGATACCTGACAAAGAATATATTAGTTGAAGATATCATTAAATCTATACGTTCAGTCGTAGCAGGTGAAATAGTACTATCTCCTCTGGTTTTTAAACAAGTATTAAAATATGCTCTCAGGCATCGTACTAAACCTCTACGTTTAGACACTGGTGTGAAGCTTACTCCGCGTGAATTAGAGATCCTTAAATTAATTGCAAAAGGAATCAGCAACAAAGAAATAGCTATTGAGCTGAATATAAGTTCACGTACTGTGAAAAGTCATATGGTTGATATATTTCGTAAGCTAGATGTGTCCTCCAGGACAGAAGCAGTTATTACTTCACTACGAATTGGTCTCATAAATATTGATGACATCGGTTAATAAGGTGATGTTATGAACCGGCTTGCAGGTATAAGGTTCACAAAAAAAAGTAGACTATTACGTAATTTTCACTTCTGGGCTATAATCTTTATATTAATTGTTATTACTTTCATATATTACTCTGACCTTACGTTTGTCAGTCTACTTGACCAAAGATGGAGCTGGTTATGGCGTCTGGTAATTTTCGAATTTAACAACGATATTCACGGTAGCCTTTTTCTCATCCCGTTTATATACGCTGCGCTAGTCTTTTGGTGGCGTGGTATTCTACTAACGTGGTTATTTGCAATGGCCATAATGATACCCCGGATTTATTATTATGCGCCTAACATTAACTCGCTTGTCACAAATATTATTTTATTATTAGTACCCTTATTAATCGTAGCTCTTCTGGTCTTACAGATAAAATGGAGAGAGTCTGAAAAGAAAGCATCATTGGAACGCGAGAAAGAACGTCAGGCGTTCATGGCTCGAATCTTTATATCCCAAGAAGAGGAGCGAAAACGTATTTCAAGAGAAATTCATGACGATACAACACAGAGATTATGGATAGTAGCAAACAATATACGGAATCTGGCAGTTAATAAAATCCTTGGTATTAATCAGCAAGTAGGTGAAGAATTGGATACAATTAAGGATACAGTGTTTAGTATAGCTGAGGATACCAAAAGATTAAGCCTTGCCTTAAGACCTGGTATTCTGGATGATCTTGGTCTCGTACCAGCGATCAGGTGGCTCGTCGACCAATTAAACCGTGACGATTCTGTTAGAGCGATGATATCTGTAGAAGGTCAACAACGTTCGCTTAACCAGGAGGTTAATAATCATTTATTCCGGATTGCACAGGAAGCTTTGAACAATATAAGGCGTCACGCGGCAGCGACCGAAGTAAGTGTGATACTGGAATTTTCTAAAGAGAGCATTAAAATGACTATTCAGGATAATGGCAAAGGTTTTTCACCTAAAGATATTGATAGCTTCCCCCATCAGGAAAGAATAGGGCTAATAGGAATGCAGGAAAGAGCTAGATTACTCAACAGCACACTACAAATTGCTTCTAAACCGGGTAAAGGCACGACTATTTCAGTTGAATTCAGAGATTAGGCTTTGCCTTTTAGAATGAGGTCTATAACTTATACTCTACGAATTCCTGGCGGCAGGGTTGCCCGTAGGCCACGTACATGACTTTTTCCTCAGGTACCATGATTACCGCAGCCAGTGTCTCGCCAAGCTGTATCTGCAGGTCCGTATGCTTACAGATAGAGCGCGGGTAATCATTATGATCCGCTAAAAATTCCTCCATTAGTTCGATAGTCAGGTCACCATAGTTCTTTTCCATAAGCCTCTTAAGCCGCTGAACCCGAATGTAACTATCTCCCTCCATGAAGCCAAAAGTTTTTTCACCCCTCTTAAATCTTTCCGTGAGATAGTGGTTTGTATGAACCAAAATATCTCTTTCCGGTCGTATTACATTGTAGTCGTCCGGCCTGGTTTCAATACCGATTATATCCCCCTCGGCACTGGCAAAGCCATAGTATAGGATACTGCGGCCACCGGCACAAACGACTCCCAGAGCATCACCGATTCTTTTTTGCCTCATAGCTTTTGGTATGACACACGCACAGGGTACGTTGAGCAATTGCTCTTCAGCAGGACTCAGCATAACATTCAGAGCCATTCCCAAACCCGCTGAGTTCAGGGGTAACTCTCCGGCACCTCCGCCAGCGAATACCAAGGACAGTTGCTCCATGCCATCAGCGAATTTTATTTTCACCAAGTCTACGCTGATGCCGGGAGTAAGGTCATATGTTTGCCCGATGATGGTCTTTCCTCCCCTGGTCGCATTACCCGTGGCTGCAAAAGATGTGCAGAGGGTTGTTATACGCTGGTAATACATACCTAACTCAAGCTTGCATCTTAATGTGAAGACCTCGTCGAAGGTCACACCGGCTCCGTCTGCCTGTCCTTTCAGCATTTCTAATAATTCCGGGTCGAAACGCTCCACCAGGGGAAGATACTTTTTGGCGGTAACGATAATATCTTCCTTGCTGGCTTTCTGAAACATGCCGATATCCCTGAATACCGAATTGATAGAACTAACGAGGTTATCACGGCAAGCAATTCCATACTGCTTGCCGATTTCGTAAAAGGTACCGCTGCATTCGATAATCTTAAACTCTTTTTTCTCTTTCATGAGTATCTGCCCCTACCATCATTGATTCATTATAACGATTGAATGATCGGAAACAAAGTATTTCTGGCATCTCTAGTTACCGGTATTATCTTAAATTGGGAATAACTTGAAAATATAAGTCTATCTCAGCATAGCATGAAACAATAAATCCTTAACCTCTTATCCTGGATACGCGACTCTGGCAAGAACACATACGATCTGTTGATGTATGTTGCCATACAC
>MGML01000139.1:329-1599 GCA_001796415.1 Chloroflexi bacterium RBG_13_46_14 | reverse complement strand
TTTCTCACATTTAACTTATATATTTAATCTGGATAGGCAGCAATGGCATCCACTTCTACTTTAAAGGTGTCCACAGCAAGTCCATCTATAACCGCGAGTGTCCCTGTGCAGGGTCTTTCTTTCAGGCCAGGCGCATAGCGGTAGCACTCTTCATGAAACTTCTGTATTACCGATACAGGATCTGCAGAACCCTTTTTCATATATATGGTGTGTTTTATCATATTTCCTATGGAAAGGCCGAGTTCCTCTAATGATTCATTCATTTTCCTCACCACCACCTCTATTTGCGTGTTAATATCTTCAGCAACAGCTCCGCCTTTACTAGAGTCCATCGCCTCTGTCCCGGAAAGGAAGACAAGCTTGCCGACAGTTAGCGTTTTGCAGATGTCCATCTGCATCCCCTCATAGAATGTGCGATGAAAAGTGTCCATTTATTTCCTCCTTTATTACTTTTACGCTGAATTTTTAACTTCTATCTTTCGCCCTCGAAATTAACGGATATTATCCACGTGTTTTTTGTATTAAGCCGAATCATTAAACTCGGCTTATTGCCAGTCAATTACTCAATCCGGCATCATAGACAATCTCGCCACCAACTATAGTCATTAAATTACGTATATCTTTTATCCTGTGCGGTTCAATGGTTAATATGTCTTCGTCAAGAACGCAGAAATCAGCCAGCTTGCCTTCTTCGATAGAGCCTTTAATATGTTCCATACGGTCCTGCCAGGCACCTCCCATAGTAAACACACGGATGGCTTCTTCTACGGTTACATGTCTGACTGACTTACCATCAGGCATATAATCTCTCAAAACGATCGACTGTATCGCCGGTTTCCAATCTGGGGATGTAACAGGAGCATCAGAACCCCCGGCTACGTGAACTCCGGCATCGAGCATTGTTCTCAAGCACCCGTAATTTACTGTTCTTTCCATACCTACGGAATACGGCAGGAATTTCATCACGATGTTAGCCAGAGCCGGCTGCGCCGAAAGGCCTATGTTATACTCAGACATACGTCTTGCCCCTTCGGCCGACACAAAATCTCCGTGAATAAGATAATGCCGAAGCCCCTTTGGCTCTTGCTGTTCAGCTTTTACAAAACTGTCAATACAAGCATCGATAGCTCTATCTCCTGTAACGTGAACACCTATCCGGAAACCAAATTTATGAGAATAGGCAACAATATTCGTTAGTTCATTGCAGCGTTCCTCATCGGTTTTCCCGGTGAAAAGTATCCTGGAATTGCCACCACCGACATAATCATCG
>MGML01000139.1:0-240 GCA_001796415.1 Chloroflexi bacterium RBG_13_46_14 | reverse complement strand
TTTCCCAAGTTGAGGCAGCCCCTCGTATATAGCTTCAGGGGAATATGAGCCATATCGTGTGAAGAGCATCATAATATTGACTCTTAATGTTAGTCTGCCTTCGTTAAAAAGGTCATTATAAACGTCGATAAATTCAGCATCCCACAACCCACCCTGGTATCCCGTGCCACCCGGGCCAAGAGCCCCTTCGGTTATGCTCGTTATGCCCAGCGAATTCAGTTCCTTTATAGCGGTAAGAAG
>MGML01000138.1:1180-5176 GCA_001796415.1 Chloroflexi bacterium RBG_13_46_14 | reverse complement strand
GGGTTACAGGTACTGAAAAAGAAGTGGTCATAGGACATGGGCTGCCAACCGTAATAATCGGTGAGCGGATTAACCCAGCCGCGAACAAGAAACTCAATCAGGCGCTGACAGAAGGTGGTGATTTCGAGGAGATTATCCGAAACGAGGCGACCACTCAGGTTGGTCTGGGTGCGGATATGATAGACATTAACGTCAGTGCTTTTGGTGTCGATGAAGTCAGCCTTCTCCCGAAGGCAGTGAAAGCAGCCCAGGAAGTGGTAAATGTACCGCTGTGTATAGACAGTAATAACCCAGACGCAATCGCGGCGGCTCTTAAAGTTTACCAGGGAAAACCGCTGGTAAATTCGGTCAGCGGCGAAACTCATTCTATTACAAGGGTTATACCTATGATCAAGGAATACGGCGCAGCCGTGGTGGGACTGGTCCAGGACGATGAAGGTGTTCCGAAGGATGCCGACAGACGGCTGGTCGTTGCCAACAAGATTCTCGACACGGCTCTGAAAGCTGGAATTCCGCGTGAAGATGTCTTGATAGATTGCCTGGCTTTTGCCGTTGGCGCTGATACCGATTCGGGTCCCGAAGTACTCAAGGCGATACAGAGAGTAAGAGACGAACTGGGACTTAACCAGACACTCGGTGCCAGCAATATTTCATTCGGGCTGCCTGATCGTGAGGTTATTAATACCGCCTTCCTGCCGTTGATTGTCGAGAAAGGCGTTACCTGCCTAATCACCAGCGCGAAGAAAGCCATTCCTATAGTAAGGGCAATCGACCTTATCCTGGCCCGTGATAAGAGGGCTCGCCGCTACATGGAAGCCTATCGCATGCGACAGGCTGTGGCAAAGAAATAGGTCTGATTTGTCATTTACTTCCACCGAGGCGGATTCGCAATAATTGTTAATAAAAAGAGGGGCTTGCAAGCCCCTCTTTTTATTAACAATATTCTAAAGAGAATAGTCTCTATATTTATCACTTAAACGTCCATTTGGCGATAAAAACCGTGCAAAGGGTCTTTCCGTAGTTAACCACAATAACTCGAGAGTATCCCATTTTGCTAGTAAAACTCTTAGAACATTTCGGTTATATTCAGTTCCGTTTGTAAAAAACACTATACCTACTTTTTCTCGTATTACAATATCTCTTTCAATCGGTACTTTGAGAATTTTCTTATTATAACTAAATACTAACCATTCGTTTTGCCCAGCAAGAGTTAACCATTCGACGTCAGGTCTGCCATCCATTTTTAGGTTGTGAATATATTGTGTTTCGCAACCAACCAAATTTAAAGCCTTTGGGATTCCAGTACCTACGTCTTCATCACAAAATAATATCAAACAGGTACAGCCTCAAAACGTATTGCTTCTTCAACTATGTAATGATCAAGATCAAAGTCTTTTTCGATGAATTCCATAGTTTGTTTAGCTTGGAAACGCTTTTTAATCGCTTCGACAGTGATACCCCTTCCCTTTATTACAGGCAATCCGGCACTAATTCGTGGGTCTACAATTATCGGTATATTCTTACCTGCAGGATACCACCTTGCGGCTAGTTCATTCTCATAGTCTAGTTGTGCTATTACTTCTTGTACTAAATCAGGTAGTGTGTGTTGTGCGGGTTGATCTAATGCTTGAAGACCGATACCTGGAATACGCATTATGTGGACTATGTGACCTCCAATTGCTTCCAATTCCATACTCGCAAAAGGATAGTCAAGTTTGAATAACGTTCGAGCATTATCGTAGGCTTGACGAACTTTTAAGAAAGATTTGTGTTCCGCTTTTCGAAATTTTGCAGCAACTACAATTTCAACTAGATGTAAAAATGAGCAAGATTTTTCATCTGCAGGATGACCTTTAAGTAATGGTTTCACTTCACCTTGTGATGTGGAATATCCGAGTAACCAGTTTCTTACAGTACTTTGAGAGACACCAGAAAGTCGAGCAACTTCCTTAAAACTGTACATTGGTTGTGTTCGCCAATTTCCGTTGGCTTTATTATTAGTGTTCATCTTTACCTCCATCCACCCACAAGGTTAGTATGTTATCTTTTATTATATTGCATTGGAGTGCAAATAAACACCAAACTAATATTTCAATCTACATATCGTTCTTTATGTACTATAGATTATATACGATATACTTTAAATTTTCACTATTGGTAATAATTCTTTATCTCAGTATCTCATTGACCATCTCAGCCACGTATTTGCCGATAGCGGGCGACGCGGTGAGGCCGGGTGAGTCGATACCGATAAGGTTGATGAAGCCGGGAAGTCTCCGGGCATCTTCATGCCGAACCACAAAATCGTTGATCCCTTCTCCATGTGAGTACAGTACTCCCATGATTCCGGCGGATTCGGGTGCGATGTCTTCAGGAGCTATAAACGGAAGCGACTTCATGATGGTGGATTCTTCGAAGATACTCCTGTTGGATTCATCCACTGCGTAATCGACCTGATCCACGTAACTGAACAGGGGACCCAATCGCAGGCGTTTTTCGACATCAAGGCAGACGTGGATGCCTGGTCCCAGGTGCTGAGGAGTCGGGTAGACGAGGGTATTTATCATCCGGTTCTTTCCGCCGCCGACGCTGTAAAATTCTCCCTTTGTGAAGTAAAGCCTGTATCCGGCTGAGTCTATGTCTATACCGGCCAGTTCAGCGATACGGTCGCTGTATATCCCGGCACAATTAATAACGATCCTCGTATCCAGAAAGTCCTCACCATCCGGATAATTTACCTGTAACCGGTATCCGCCAGGTATCTTTTCGATACCGGTCACTTCAGCCCTGTAGACTATCCGGGCTTCGTTCTCTCTTGCTTTGAGAACGAAGTATCTCATCAGGGCGTGAGAGTCTATAATTCCGGAGGCAGGGGAGAAGAATGCTGCTATACCTTTGACATATGGCTCCTTGTTATGGAGTTCTGCCTGTGAAAGTATTCTCAGGGGGAGGCCATTATTGATGCCGTTGTAGTAAAGGTCTTCCAGCATTTCCGCTTCTTCATCATTTCCAGCAATGAATATCTTGCCACACCTGATACACCGAATACCGTGTTTGTTACCCATTTCGTAGAGAAGGCGGTTGCCCTCGATGCAAAACCGCGTTTTCAGTGAGTCGGGAGAATAGTATATTCCGGCATGGATCACTTCACTGCTGCGGGAGCTCTGCTCCTGCCCGAAGGTGTCGTTCTTTTCCAGCAGGTAGATATCCCTGCCTTTACGAGCGACTTCCGAAGCAATGGCAAGCCCGGTCACACCGGCGCCGATAATGGCAATATCGATAATTTCCGACATATTCAGTATTATTCTCGGTACTATTCGATTTTGGTTGGAGGAACTTTTATTTTTAGCGATTGCCACGGTTCGCCTGTTGACGGCGAATCTCGCAAAGACATTAGTACCAACTATATATAAAAAGAACTCATATCCAAGGTTCTCTCAGCATCGCCCAGTTTGTTAGTGGTGTACCGGGAATAATGGATTCTTCGAGCAGCTTGAAACCGAAGTGCTCATAGAGGCCGACGTTCTTCTCATCCAGTGTTTCCAGGTAGCAGGGCATTTTCTCTTCGTCAAGCCGGGCAAGCATCGGTTTTATAAGCTTTCCGGCATTGCCTTTTCCCTGGTGCTGCGGGTCTACTCCGATCATCTGCAGGTACATATGTTTGAAAGGGGCCAGCCGCTCGTGGGCTTTATCGAGGTAAGCGCCGACATCTTTCATTTTATAGAATCCGTTCATTATAAGCCCGAGGAAAACCGAGAAAGGGACGGAATGTATCATTCTTGAAAAGGTCATCGAATAGTAATCGGACAATATCCAGACGGCTACTCCCTCCATGTTGACAGAGGTGGTGTATACCTCTCCTCTGAAAGTACCGGCGTACACACCGGAAGCGACAAAAAAATAGCCTATTTTTTCTCTTTTATCATCATCTGGATAATAGTACCTGAGAAGAGGGTAATTATAGAAGGCTCGCGTAAGAGTCTCCGCGGCTTTTCT
>MGML01000138.1:199-977 GCA_001796415.1 Chloroflexi bacterium RBG_13_46_14 | reverse complement strand
TGCCTTGGCGATTGCCGGCACCAGAGAATAGTGACCGGCAGCGTGGCTGGGGTCGACTATCACCGGCAGGTGGCTGTACTTCTTAATCACCGGGATGGCAGTGATATCCAACGAGAAGCGTATACTGTCTTCGAAGGTCCTGATACCTCTCTCGCAGAGGATAACGCCTTTATTCCCGCCGGCCAGGAGGTAGTCTGCCGCTGTCAGCCACTCGGTAACCGTGCAGGAAAAACCACGCTTGAGTACCACCGGCCGCTTACTCTTGCCAATCGCTGTAAGCAGGGCGAAGTTCTGCATATTTCGCGAGCCTACCTGGAGAATATCGGCTATCGCCGATACCGCGGCGACATCCCCGACATCGACTATCTCGGTCACTACCGGCATTCCGAACTTTTCTTTTGCTTTCTGCAGTAATTCCAGTCCCTTTTCCTCGAGCCCCTGAAAGCTGAAAGGAGAAGTACGAGGTTTGAAAGCGCCGCCACGTAAAACCGAGGCACCGGCTTCCTTTACGAGTCTGGCGGCTTCCAGTAATTGCTCCTCGCTCTCGACGGCGCACGGACCGGCCATAACTATGATCCGCTTCCCTCCGATCTCAAAACCATCGAGAGGAACCTTCGTATCCTTTGCATTTACTTCGCGGGAAGCGAGTTTGTAGGGTTTCATTATTCTTGTGACGGTGTCGACACCGGACAGTACTTCAAAGATATCCGTGGAAACCTGGCCGGTGTTGCTGCCAAGAACGGCAATGACCGTCTTTTCGGTACCTACATTCATCTGA
>MGML01000138.1:0-162 GCA_001796415.1 Chloroflexi bacterium RBG_13_46_14 | reverse complement strand
TGTTGATTTCTTCTTCGGAAGCACCCGTTTTCATTCCTATTATCATGGATTTATTTTTACTCCTGAATTAATTTGAAAATCTAGCTCAGGTTATATTTCAGGGCAACCTTCCGGAATATTTCCAGCGAGCCTTCGATTGTCCTGTCATCCGTACAGTATGAC
>MGML01000137.1 GCA_001796415.1 Chloroflexi bacterium RBG_13_46_14 | reverse complement strand
AGGCTAAAGCCAAAGAAGCAAAGAAATAGTAAAAAAGAAGTCCGCTGCAAGCGGACTTCTTAATTTCCAATAAAATCATTATTATGGTTTGACTATTACCTTTATAGCATCCTGGGAAGTTAATTGAGTTTCGAATGCCTCTTTTGTTTGGTCAAGCGGGAATTCATGGGTTATCATGGGTTTTGTATCGACTTTACCACTGGCAAGAAGTTCAACAGCGCCGGGTAAATCCCACCTGAGACCGCAACCGATGATTGTTATATCGTTCCCTACTATTACTGAAGGACTCCACGTAACCTGTTCCATGTACAGCCCTACAAGGTTTATCTTGCCACCACGGTGAACCATTTGCAGAGATTTATGGAATAACTCAGGTACACCAGCAACCTCGAAAACCACATCGGCTTTCCTGCTGCCGGCTACCTTTTCAACCACGGGAACTATATCTTCTTTTGCGGCGTCTACCACTACTTCCGCGCCACTCTGCTTCGCGATCTCGAGTCTTTTCGATCTCCGACCACTGGCAATAATGGTTTTCACTCCACGGGAACGGAGAATCTGGACGACGCAGATGCCGATGATACCAAGTCCTGTAACGACACAAATATCATCCGGCTTGGGTTGTACCTGGTTTACTGCGTATAACGCCACAGAAAGAGGTTCGGCAGTAGCTCCTTCTTCATAGGATACTGAGTCAGGCAACTTTTCAGCGTACATTCCTATCTTAAAATTGGGAATGGCTGTGTATTCGGCGAAAGCTCCTTTGATCCCGTAGCCGAGAAAAGACAGCTTCGAACACTTGATGTACTGTCCCTGCTGGCACCAGTAGCATTCACCGCAGCCGACACCGCCGATTGCTACGACACGATCGCAGATTTTCACATCTTTTACGTCTTTGCCGATTTCCACTATATCTCCTGAAAATTCGTGCCCCATAATCATACCATCGCCACCACCACGGCTGTACATGTGCAGGTCGGAACCGCAGATACCGCTGGAATGAACCTTGATTATCACCCCATCATCAGGAAGTTTCGGGTAGGGATATTCCTCTATCCTGATATCGTGTGCACCATGAAAAACTGCAGCTTTCATCATTTCCTCCTGTTATTTTTTTATATGATACCTGAATCATTGAGTTCGTTTATTTCATGTTCATTCAAACCGAGTAATTCTACCAGGATTTCTCTGGTATCCTGACCGAGTTCGGGCGCTGAGGCTTTAACACTTCCGGGAGTTCGCGATAACTTAACCGGCGTATTTATCATTTTTACTTTACCCAGTTTAGGATGCGGCACATCTATGATCATGTTGCGGTGTTCCACCTGCGGATCAGCGGCTACTTCGGCTATGTTATTGATGGGACCGCATGGAATACCTACTTCAGAAAGTTCCTTTATCCATTCATTGGTGGTCTTTGTTTTCAGTACCTCTTCGAGTATCGTGGCCAGCTCGTCATAGTGTTCGGTTCTTGACGCTCCCGTCTGATACCGTTCATCATCCATCAGTTCAAGACGACCGATTATCGCGCAGAAAAGCGGCCACTGGTTCCTTACGCCGCCGACCATGGCAATGACAATGTAGCCGTCTTTGGTCTCGAATGCCTGGAAAGGGGTATAGACAGCATGTCTTGTTCCGAGTCGCTTCGGTATCTCGCCGGTCGCGAAATACCGTGCGAAGGCGTTTTCAAGAATCGAAAGCTGGCAGTCGAGCATGCTTATATCGATGTACTGACCTTTACCGCTTTTTTCGCGTTCGTGAAGGGCGGCAAGAATGCCTATGGCCGTAAACAGTCCTGCCGTAAGGTCGCCGATGGAAGCCCCGGGTTTTATTGGTGGTCCGCCGGTCTCACCGGTAATGCTCATTAAACCTCCCGCTGCCTGGATTATTACATCGAGGGCGCGATTTTGGGCATGAGGTCCGCTTTGCCCGAAACCGGAAAGCGAAGCGTAAATGATGCGCGGATTGTATTCCTTCACGGCATCGTAATCGAGACCGAGACGTTTCATCGTACCCGGAACGAAATTTTCAACGATGACATCAACCTTCTGCATCAGCTTCAGGAAGAGTTCCTTCCCCTTTTCCGTCTGCAGGTCGATGGTAATACTTTTCTTACCCCGGTTTATGCTCATAAAGTAAGAACTCTCGCCATCGATAAATGGGCCGTTTCCCCGTGCGAGGTCACCGACATTGGGGCGTTCAAGTTTGATCACTTCAGCACCGAGGTCACTTAGATGCATTGTACAGAAAGGACCTGCAAGAACCCAGCTAAGATCCAGTATCCTGATGTCTTCGAGCGGTCCGGACATAAATACCTCCGGGATTTATATTTCGTTGTGGTAATGCTAAATCTATGGATGACCGACTGTCAAGATTTGTCGAATTATCTGGAAAAAGATATTGACATTAGTCCGTAAGGTTGGTTATTCTTTCGGGTGTAGGAGGTAAATAAAAATGAAAGCAGCAGTATGTTATGAATACGGAAAACCGCTCGTAGTAGAAGAACTTGATATGGAATCACCACATAAAAATGAGGTGAAGGTAAAAATAGCAGCAACCGCAGTGTGCCATAGTGATCTTCACTTCATGAGTGGCGATCTCCCGGGTGCTTTACCATTCGTCCCGGGCCATGAATCAGCCGGATATGTCGATGAAGTAGGTGAAGGAGTTACCAACGTTAAGCCCGGTGACAGGGTCGTAGTATCGTTGCTAAGATCCTGCGGCGAATGCATGTACTGTAAAACAGGCAGACCGAGTATGTGCCAAGCAACATGGCCGCTTGATTCAGAAAGCAGATTGAAGAATAAAAAAGGTGTGGCCGTAAATCATGGTCTCAGGGTCGGCTCTTTTGCCGAGTATTGTATGGTAGATAAATCACAGGTAATACCGATGCCGGCAGATATGCCGATGGACAGGGCGGCTCTGTTAGCTTGCGGCGTTATTACCGGGTATGGTGCGGTAGTTAACAAAGCGAAGGTTAGACCGGCAGAAAGCTGCGTTGTAATCGGAGTCGGCGGTGTAGGGCTGAATGCTATACAGGGCGCTTCAATTTCGGGAGCCTATCCGATAATTGCGGTCGATATGCTCGATAAAAAACTTGAAGCTTCAAGAACGTTTGGTTCTACTCACCTGGTGAATGCTTCAAAAGGCGACCCGATTGAGCAGGTGAAGAAAATCACCGGAGGATATGGTGCTGATTATGTGATAATTACAGTAGGTGTTACCTCTGCCATCGCACAGGGAGTAGCTATGCTTGGAAGACAGGGAACAGTCGTAATTGTCGGATTAGCTACTCAGAATCTGGAGGTTTTCCCTATGGATATTATCGATAATGAAAAAGTTATCACAGCCAGTTTCATGGGAACAACCAATTCTTCCCAGGATATACCAAAGCTTATTAACCTGTACAAATCGGGAAAACTGAAGCTGGATGAACTTATTACCGCGCATTATACGCTGGATCAAATTAATGAAGCGGTAAGTTCAACGGCGAGTGGCGAAGCGCTGAGAAATATAATAAGCTTTGAATGATAGTGTAAATAACCCTCAATAACATAAAAGAGTTGATAAGGGCGGCTTGTTAATAAAGCCGCCCTTCAATATTTTACGAAATGTGTATTCTGTATTTCGTTCTTCGAGTACTTAAGCTGATGATTTCAATTTTGTTGTAGTATAATGATGAAGCTGATTATACCGATTGATAAATATGTATGACTTTACGTGAGGAGGGAGTTTATATATGGACTGGGGAATGGAAAACCGGATGTCACAGTTAATTAAGAAAGACGGACATGCCCTCTTTTTACCGATCGACCATGGATATTTTCAGGGACCGACCGGCAGGCTTGAGGAGCCGGGAAAAACAATCGCACCTCTACTGCAGTATTCGGATGCCTTGTTTATTACAAGAGGCGTTTTAAGGGCGTGTGTCGACCCGGCAAATTCGAAACCCGTTATTTTACGAGTATCCGGCGGAACGAGCGTGATAGGACATGACCTGGCTGATGAAGGAATTACGACATCCATGGAAGAAGCCATAAGGCTGAACGTTTCCGCGGTTGGTATATCTGTTTTCGTGGGAAGCGATTATGAAAAGGAATCTCTGCTGAATCTTGGAAAACTGGTAAACGAGGGAGAGCGATACGGGATTCCGGTAATGGCCGTGACCGCAGTTGGTAAGGAACTGGGAAAACGTGATGCCCGGTATCTTGCCCTTGCCAGCCGTATTTCAGCCGAACTGGGCGCGCGGGTGGTGAAGACCTACTGGTGCGAAGATTTCGACAAGGTAACACAGGGTTGCCCTGTTCCTGTTGTGATGGCAGGCGGTCCCCAGACCGAGAACGAAGGTGAAGTGTTCGACTTCGTCTACGATGGAATGCAGAAAGGCGCTATCGGAATCAACCTCGGACGGAACATCTGGAAGAACGATTATCCTGTAGCCATGATAAAAGCCCTGAGGGCAATCATCCACAAGAAAGCCGACCCGAAAGAAGCCCGTGAGATTTTCAATACCGAAAAAGCAAAGAAGGAATAATCGCAGATGCGCATCGCCCGATGGTACAGTAACAGTGATGTACGTATCGAAGAAATGCCTGTGCCGGAAATCGGCGCAGGTGAGATGCTTGTAAGGATAGAAGCCTGCGGTATCTGTGGAAGCGATGTCATGGAATGGTATCGCATCGACCGGGCACCACTAATCCTTGGGCATGAAGTTGGCGGTCGGGTTGTAGAGGTGGGTAAGGATGTCCAAGACTATCATGAAGGTGACAGGGTGACTATCGCACACCACGTTCCCTGCAATACATGTAAATACTGTGTCAGTGGACATCATACGATGTGCGATACACTCCGAACAACCAACTTTTATCCCGGTGGAATATCGGAATTCGTTCGTTTACCGGAAATAGTCGTCGACCATGGTGTTTTTAAAATTCCAGACTCGATGTCTTACCGGGAAGCCACATTTGTTGAACCTTTAGCCTGCGTTCTGAGAGGACTGAGAAAAACGGATATGAAACCGGGTGATACGGTGCTTGTCATCGGTAGCGGTATCGCCGGGCTAATTTATATCCAGCTTGCTAAACACCTGGGTGCCGGAAAGGTAATTGCTACCGATATCAGTGATTACAGGCTGTCTATGGCAGGAAAACTCGGGGCGGATATCGTTATCAATGCGAATGACGACGTGCCTTCAAGAGTTAAGGAACTGAATAACGGATACCTTGCAGACGTGGTCGTTTTGTGCACCGGGGCGCCATCTGCGGTGAGACAGGCTCTCGATTCGGTAGACCGCAGCGGAATCGTGCTTTTCTTCGCCGCAACAGGTCCCGGCGTGGAGGTACCGTTTTCAGTCAACGATACATTCTGGCGAAACGACGTAACCCTCACTACCTCATACGCGGCCAGCCCTGACGACTATCGGGAAGCGCTGGAACTGGTCAGCCAGGGAGTCATCAACACGGAAGTAATGACGACTCATATCCTGCCGATGGATGATGTTGGACGCGGTTTTCAACTCGTTGCCGAAGCCGGTGAATCGGTCAAGGTGATTATAGAGCCGCAGAAGTAACGCCCTGTTATTCCTCCGTATCCAGTCCCCATTTTTTGAAAAGATCAGTATAAAATGGTGGTCGTGGGAAATCCGGGGTCATGATATAGGTCTGCTGTCGGTAGCCGCCGCCTCTGCGATCCGTTTCCCGTAGCGTCTCCATCAGACCGGGCAGTTTTTCCTTAGGTATAGAGAATATCATCTCGTCTTCACCGGCCATGGCTCTCTCGTACTCGCCGGGATCAGGAATGGTGACGCGGTACTCATTGTTCTCGATAACCGGTACTACCGAATAGACGCATGAGTCTATCGGATCGAACACGGAACTGACCAGAGCTTTATCACGTGATTTCACCGCTCCGATAAGGTTTCTTAACTGGGCAGTATTCGAATAGACCAGCACCATATCCGGTACAAATGGCGCTGTTTTTAACGGAGCGGTGACAATGCCGATATATTTACCAACTCTGAAGCGGGGAAAATAGGCATGGCTGTTGACAAAGTCGTCCTGCGGATCCTCAACCAGGCCGTATCCCATCAGAGGAGCCCAGCACCAGTTGTCTTCTTTAAGCATAGCTATCATTTCACCCTTACGGCGGGCGAGGGCGAAGACCTGGCACTGCGCCAGGTGGTATCCACGATCCCTTTTAGGTCTTATCGCTCCTTCCGGTATATCCTCTGCTTTCTCCAGCATTTTCAGAGCGATTGGAGAGGTGCGTAACTGGAGAATTCGTTCCAGGTCTTCACCGTAATCGTTATATTCTTTTATCGACGGCATGTTAATTCCTCCAAATATCAATCGGGGAACATTATACACTTTTATTCAAAGAAAGGGCAGAAAATGGA
>MGML01000136.1:19376-20520 GCA_001796415.1 Chloroflexi bacterium RBG_13_46_14 | reverse complement strand
TAAACGGTCGGCTGGTTCCTTTCAACCACCAGCTTAAGAACGGCGATGTTGTAGAAATTATGTCAACAAAAGGTGAAAGAGGCCCTTCCCGCGACTGGCTGAATCCTGTTCTTGGCTATGTCGGAACTTCCCATGCCCGGGAAAAAATACGTCAATGGTTCAAGAAACAGGAACGTACCGAGAACATCGAGCGTGGTCGCGAACTCCTGGAAAAATCGATGCGACAGCTTGGCCTTCCCTTTTCCGATAGAGAAAAACTCCAGGAGCTTTTCAAGTATGAGCAGCTCGATGATTTTTACCTGGCTATTGGTTCCGGAGATATTACCACCCACCAGATAGCTATGAAACTTGCCGACCAGCAGCAACAGCCGAAGATTACCACTTCCACACGCACCAGGCATCCGACTTCACCCGTGACAGTGAGAGGTGTGGACGACCTGCTTACGCAACTCGCTCAATGCTGTCATCCCGTGCCCGGTGATGCGATCATAGGTTATATAACCCGCAGCCGGGGGATAACCGTTCACCGACAGGACTGTCAAAATATTATTAACGAGAAAGAAAAGGACCGATTGATCCCTGTTGAATGGGGAGACACCGATTCGCTATATCCGGTACAGATCCAGGTTGAAGCACTCGATAGAGTAGGGTTAATGCGGGATATTTCGACGATAGTAGCCGAAGAAAAAATAAATATAGCCGCGGTGAGTCTGACGAACAATGATAATCAAACGATATCAATATATTTTGCCCTGGAAGCGGCGAATCTAGCCCAGCTTAGCAGGCTCCTCGTCAGGATAGAAGGTGTACGAGGTGTAACGAGCGCGGAGAGAATCGACCAGGGAGCAGCAGCGAAGGTCGGAAACTGAAACCCTTCCTTGTTTTAAGCCAACTATTTAGCAAATCCCACATTTTAGGGTATAATAGAATTTGCGTTTGAAATTTGTATATCCCGTTAACATACAGGAGGAAGATATTGCCAATCACTAAATCAGCCCAGAAACAGGTGCGAGCATCTGAGAGAAAGCGGTTACGCAACCAACCAATACGCAGCCGGTGTAAGACCAGCATAACAAAGGCAGAGAAACTAATTTTCTCCGGTAAGCTGGACGAAGCTACCGCTGCTGTAATCGAAGCTGTCAGT
>MGML01000136.1:9450-19026 GCA_001796415.1 Chloroflexi bacterium RBG_13_46_14 | reverse complement strand
TGAAAAAGAGGTGACCTTGAAAAAACTCTACCGTGAACGGGGACGCATCAGACTGCAGCCCGCAAACAGCCAAATGGACCCTATCTACGCCGAACCGGATAATGTCGAGGTACAGGGCAAGGTTATTGCCGTTATAAGGCAGATGACATAAATAACTGACTTGCAATTTCTTTTCGGTGAGTATAAACTGGCTACCGTTAAATAAAAATCCCGTTAAGGCGATATTCACGGAAAAGAAATATGATTACGTCCCAATTCAAGGAAGTAGGTCGCGATCTGTTTACCAGGGGGCTTGTTTCTTCACATACAGGTAACCTCAGCATCCGGCTTGGTGATAACCTGATAATTACCCGCAGGGGTTCTCAACTCGGGTGTCTTAAAGAGCAGGATCTCATTGAAACCGGTATTTTCAAGAATGACCGCGCAACTCCGCTTGCGTCGACTGAACTGGCAGTTCACCGTGCTATTTATCAGGCAACGTCCGCTCTTGCCATTCTCCATGCTCATCCCCCTCATTCTATTGCACTTTCAATGAAAGTAAGGGAGATAGTGCCCAATTCAGCCGAGGGATATAGCAAGATAGGGAAAGTGCCCGTCCTGGGATGGGACATGGAAGTGAAACCAGGAGGAATGGCCGATATTATCGCCGAAGCTCTAAAAGACAGGCGGATTATCATGGTGCACGGTCACGGGGTCTTCGCGACGGGACAGTTACTCGAAGAAGCCTATAATTACGCTACCACACTTGAAGAAAACTGCCAGGTTATCTGCCTGCTGAAATCACTGGAAGCCGGGCAATCCATATAACCGGGGTTATTTTTTCTTGCCTTTTTCCCCGGGTGGCTTCTCCTGTTCAAATCTGAGAAGTTCCGCAGTCAGTTTTTCCTTACTGCCGGCTTTTGCCAGGGCAGTTCTCATGGTGGGGAGGAAATTCGAGACCAGGATCATTATCAGAATGAGAGAGAAAATCACATAGGGAAGCCAGGCGTCACGTATGAAGATTGGCGCTATTGGTATAGTCAACAGCAAGCTGATGTTTATCGACAGGATGGTATTGCGGGTAATAACCAGCAATAATATGGCTATTGCCAGAGCTATCAGTGTTTCCAGGGTCATCAGCACAAAGAGAACTCCGATAGATGTTGCAATTCCATTGCCGCCCCGGAATTTCAGGAAAACAGGCCATATGTGCCCGATCACTGCAGCTAATGCTGCAGCGAAAACCCAGTAATATAGATCATGCGATGGGATAAAGGCCAGCGCAATATAGACCGAGGCGACTCCTTTACCGACATCGACGATACCTACCAGTATTCCCGGTAATTTACCGACATTCTCATATACATTATGAGTTCCGACATTTCCTCCGCCTAATTTGCGTATGTCTTTACCATATGCAAAACGTGTGACGATAAAGGCTGTCGGGATGGAACCCAGCAAGTAAGCGATTGCTACAGATATTGCACCAAATAACATCGTCTAATTATTCGCTGTTATTTTGTTATGAGCTGGTGTACAGAGACCCGCGTATTTCGGGATTTTACCGAGAATGATATCGTTATAAAGCTTCTGGAGTTTGGCGGTTATTTCTCCGATCTCGCCGTTTCCAACCTTGCGTCCGTCTATTTCAGCTACAGGCGTGATATTGGCGGCTGTACCTGTAAGGAAGCATTCTTCAGCATTATATAACTCGATGCGGTTTACATGCCTTTCGGTCGTCTTTATCCCGAGTTCCTCAGCAGCGAGTTTCATCACGAGGTTACGGGTAATTCCAACCAGAACACCGTCATACGTTGCTGGAGTTGCCAGTTCACCGTTTTTATACAGGAATATGTTCTCTCCGCTTCCTTCGGCTACATATCCATCCGGAGTAAGCATTATCGCCTCATCATACCCATGATCTACCGCTTCTGTCTTTGCCAGGGCGTTGGTGATATAGAGACCGGTCAGTTTAGCGCGTGGTATTTCAGTGGGAAAGCGCCACGAGGATACGCAGCACTTTACCTTTTCAGGCAGATACGGTCCCCAGGGGAAGGCGAACACAAGGAAATTATTCTCAAGGTTATGAAGGCGGACACCGAGGGCTTCCGAACTCTTGTATGCCACAGGCCGGATATAGATATCCTCCTCGAATCCACATTTATCAACGAGTTCTACGGTAATGTTGCACATATCTTCAATAGAGTAGGGCAGGTCTATCTTCAGTACGCTGCAACCGTTCAGAAGGCGTTTATAATGAGCTTCCAGGGCGAATATATAATTCTGCTTTTCTTCGGCATTCCAGTTACCCCTGATACCCTCAAAAACGCCGGTGCCGTAGTGGACGAAATTTGTCATCACTCCCAGCTTTGCCTCAGACAGGGGTACGAATTCATTCTGTATAAATGCGTATGATGATGACATGTTTCCTTATCTCCTTTTTCGATTAGGGCTAATTATACTCCAATTTTCATGCGATAAACAAGATTTCACCTGTTTATCATAATCAGCAGGACACGCGGGATATTTTCATGCACACAAGAATAGGCTCCTCACTCTGTTTCCTGTGAGGAGCCTTTGCGTTTAAGTCCGGTTCTTCGTCTAACTAAAGGACTTAGTGTCCGCTTGCCCCATTATTGTAACGCTGCCGACACCGCTGCCGGGATTGAAACCGAAGTTATGGGTCAAGCCCAGGG
Source organism: Chloroflexi bacterium RBG_13_46_14 (assembly GCA_001796415.1). Next base: position 16,351 of record MGML01000136.1, on the reverse strand, counting down.
TTGGATTCTTCCTCTGCCTGGGGCCGGCTTTACCCTGCATCTGCTTGTATACTTCATAGAGCATCCTGAGTCCGCTGGCACCGATCGGATGTCCGAAGGATTTTAACCCGCCGTCGGGATTGACCGCCAGGTCGCCATCAAGCAGGAACCTGCCTTCTTTTATGTATTCCGGAGCCTGGCCGCGCGGTGAGAAGCCGAGGTCTTCCATGATTACGAGTTCGGTTATACTGAAGCAGTCATGGACTTCCGCAAGGTCGATTTCCTTAAACGGATCCTTAATGCCTGCCTGTTCATAAGCCTGTCTTCCGGCCTGCACTGTAGGCTCCATGTGGACCATATCAAAGTCCTGCCTCGTCCAGCCCTGTCTGGCGCCGACGGCAAGACCTACTCCCTTTACCAGAGTATAGTCGTCCCTGAAACTTTTTGCCATGTCGGCTCTCGTGATGATAGCCGCCGCAGACCCGTCGCTGACCCCGCAGCAGTCGTAGAGACCGAGAGGCCATGACATCATCGGGGCATTAATTGCCTGCTCTTCGGTGATTGCCTGCTGGAAGTGTGCCTTGGGGTTCAGAGAACCGTTGTAATGGTTTTTAACGGCAATCTTGGCAAGGATAGGTTTGAACTCATCATAGGTCCATCCGTATTCTTCCATATACCTGTTGGCCATCTGGGCGAATGCGGTATGCGGTCCTCCCGAAGGGATGAACAGCATATCACCGCCGCCACCTCCACCACCACCTCCGAGACCGCCACGTCCGGAGTCTTTCAGCTTTTCACATCCGAGAGCCATTACTACATCGTACATACCTGATGCAACACCGAAACATGCATTTCTGAATGCATCAGTCGCTGTGGCGCAGAGATTCTCAACCCTGGTAATGGGTTTGTGGTCGAGTTTGAGAGCATATGCCAGGGGTTCACCGAGTGAAATCTGTGTAGAACCGAACCAGGCTGCCTCAATATCTTTGGGCTCGATGCCGGCATCTTCATAGGCTTCGTACGCGGCGTCTATCATCATATCACTGGCACTCTTATCCCAGTTTTCTCCGAACTTGACGCAGCCCATGCCGATTACGGCAACCTTATCTTTAATATTGCCAACCGCCATGTTACTTCTCCTCCTTCGCAATCCATGTTTCCCTGATAGGCATCGCTTTCCACCAGTAATGGTGGATGCCGCCGCCGTTAATGATGTTTCTGAAAGTCATCTCGACCTCCATGCCTATCGGTACATCCTCTATATTGGGTTTCTTGTCTGTCAGCTGGAAATTCGCTCTGCCACCGCAGTCCCAGTCGAGATAAAAATTTACTGCTGGTCTTTCATATGCGGGTACCCCGGCTGCGTAGTCCAGAACCCTCGTGTATATCTTACCTCTCCGGTCGGAAAGCCTGAATGATTCCATCTGGTCCTTGGCCTGGCACTTGACGCAGACTCTCTGGGGTGGATACTGGACCGTTCCGCACACATTGCACTTGGTGCCGCGGAGGGCGTAGATTTCCGGGACTTCCCTGGCCAGTACCGATGCAGCTGGTCCGCCGCCACTCTCGGTATCTCTGGCCTGATGATGGAATCCGAAGTACTGCTGGTAATTGGGGAATATCATTTTCGCGGCAAGGTGGGTTTTCATGGCCCGATTAGGTTTATAGCCGGTAATAGCATCCGTGACCTGGAAGAGGATGACATCACAGCCATCGCCATAAGCTATACAGAGGATCTTGTCGCCGGGTTTCGCGTCTTCGAGGGCGGAAACAAGCTGCATCGGAGTAGCCGCGGTACCGGTGTTTCCTACTGTTGAGAATAAAGGATCCTGGACCTGCTCCGGTCTAAGACCGAGAGCCTTGGCAACCTGTCCATGTCTTCTCTGGTTGTTACCATAAAGAGCAACCTTGGTTATGTCCTTCGGTGACATCTTGTATTTCGCAAAGAACGCTCCCACCACCTTTGGTACTACCTTCATGTAGCCTTCTTCCTGGACCCATCGGTCTTCCCAGGTATGGACAAATTTAGCGGTATCGCTCCGCCAGTAGTCGAATAGTTCATTGGATACTGAATAATAGGCTTCGAGTGTGGCGATTACATCGGAATCACCGATAAGAAAAGCGGCCGCACCATCACCGAATATCTGGTCAAGGTCACCGCCAGGATCGCCCAGACGACAGTCTGAGGCAGTTATTAGCAGCTGCTTGGCGGAACCTGCTTTCACCGTGTCGATAGCCATCCGAAGGGCACCCATGCCGGATCTGAGTGTATCACCACAGTCCGCAGTGATAATGTCCTTACGGAGATCAACAGCGACTGCAGCAGTCGTTGCCGCAAGTTTTTCTTTGTAGGGAGCGGTTGTTGAAGCAAAATACAAGCCATCAACGGTCTGCCGATCCCTATCACCCAGACAGTCGATAGCAGCCGCGACAGCCATTGTCATGGTGTCTTCATCATAATATGCTACTGCTTTCTCATTGGGTGATCGCCAGCCCTGCGTTCCCTTACCCAACCTTCGTAAAGGCACATACGCTCCATAGGATACAATCCCTACCATAAAGCTTCTCTCCTTTCTATTATTGAAACAATTATAGGGTTATCAGGAAACACACGTCAAGTTGAGACAGCCTGTCGAATGTATTCTTGACAGGCAAACGATAATATTTCACGTATAGACAAACTAGTATCGCCAGATTGACAAAATTGATGTAAGCCGTTAAATTATCCATTAATACCAGTTAGTGATTGTTTGAGACGGGAGAATGCAATGCAACCGGATTTTGTGAAAGGGTCATTATTGCTCGAGATAGGTTGGGCAGCTGTTATCCTTGTTATTTCCACATTATTAGCCTGGGCTATTATTAGATTAGTCAGATATATTCAGCATTATATCGAACATCGCACGAAAAAATCAGCTCTTGCTCCTCATTTAGTTGAGAGTATAGCCAGACCAATACTGTTTTTTATCATTATGGATGGTCTTCTACTCGCACTTGGTACATTATCATTTATGCAACAATGGGTTGATGTCCTGAGAAAGATTGGCATAGTTATAGTCATCGCACTGGTTACCTATGCTTTTGCAAATATTCTCGGTAGCCTGCTGACCTGGTATATGCATACGCTGCGGGCACGAAGAAAAGCACGATTCGATGAAGGTCTGATACGCTTTATCAGACGAATCCTGATCATTGTGGTTATTGCTGTTGGTATCCTTATTATTCTGGATTACCTGACTATCCAGATTACTCCTATTATTGCCGGTCTCGGTCTTGGTGGTCTGGCGGTAGCACTTGCACTTCAACCAACACTGGCTAACTTTTTTGCCAGCACACAGATAATATCCGATCGAGTAGTACGCGTTGGTGACTACATCGAGCTTGAAAATGCATCAATCCGAGGATACGTCACCGATGTCGGCTGGCGGAGTACAAGAATCCGGACTCCTTTTAACAATCTGATTATTATCCCGAATTCCAGGCTGGCTGAAAGTATAATTACCAATTATTACGGTCCGACTATGGAAATGGGGGTTCAGATAGATTGTGGCGTTAGTTATAATGCCGACCTTCCCAAGGTTGAAAAACTTTCACTCGAAGTGGCAAATGAAGTAATTCAGGAGCTTGACGAGGCTGATAAAACCTTCGAGCCACGGTTTGCCTATGAGGAATTCGGCGATTCGAATATCAACTTCTGGATTTGGGTACGGGCGAAAGACAGGATCGCTTCTTTCAGGGTTAAGAGCGAGATAATAAAACGCCTCAAAGCAAGACTTGATAAAGAAGGAATTACGATCAATTATCCGGCACGCCTTCTTACATTCGAAGACCCCGATACTGCACCTGATTTTTTAAAAAGACCAAAGGGTAAAAAGAACTCAGGTGCAGATAAATAGGAGAGAGAACCGGTACCCCTGGTATTTCGCGAGATAGTACGGGAGAGTATAAAAGCGCTATTTCCCGTTAACTGCAAATATGTCTCTCAGTAAAAGAGTTCTGCCTGTCTGGATCGCCGAGAATCCGAATTTATCGCGAATTCCGTCGATAGTATTAGTTAGTTTCGCAAGACGTTGCATTTCATTATCGAGCATAGACATTTGACCTCCCGGTTCAACTATGCCCGATACTCCGATACCGAGAAGCCGTACCGGCTGCTTTTCGATTTGCATCGCTTTCTCAAGCAATCTTACACCAGTGCTGAAGATAATTTCATTGCTGTCAAACGGCTGCTGAACTGTCTGGCTTCGTGTACTGGTTGTGAAGTCGGAATACCTGATTTTCAAAGTAACACATTTCGCCCGTTTTTCTCTTCGTCGTAAATCCGCACCGACTTTCTCACCAAGATACCGAAGGGTGGATTTCAGGAACTCACTGTTATTCGTGTCTTCTCTGAAAGTAGTCTCGCGGCTGATGGATTTGGCTGTACCCGGGAGTTCTACTTTCCGGTTGTCTATGCCGTTCGCAGCGTTAAGCATCGTTGTTCCTGTTATACCGAAATGACTGTTCAGTGTTTTCAAGGGCATAGAAGCAAGCTGCCCGATGGTGGTCACTCCCAGCTCCTTCAGGCGTTTCTGAGCTTGTTTCCCAATTCCGGGTAACCTGCCGACCGGTAAAGGAGCGAAGAAGTCTCGTTCTTTTCCGGGCTTTACTTCGACGAGACCGTCTGGTTTTGAGTAATCCGAAGCTACTTTCGCGACTACCTTACACGGTGCGATACCTATCGATGCACAGAGTCCCTGCTCATTCATCACCCGTTGCTTAATCGAGACTGCCATCCCGCGGATAGTACCATGAAGAGATTCGAATCCGGTAACGTCGAGATAAGCTTCATCCAGTCCCATCGGTTCTATGAACGGTGAGAAATCGGCAAGGATTGCCATGAATTTTTTCGATGCTTCTCTATATCTCTGGAAATTACCTTCGATAAATATTGCCTGAGGACAGAGACGACTGGCTGTTTTTAAAGGCATAGCCGAGTGTAATCCAAATGCTCGGGCTTCATATGATGCGGCGGATATTACACCTCGTGCGTCAGGTCTGCCGCCGACAACTACAGGCTTGCCTTTCAGTTCCGGATTCAGAACCACCTCAACCGAAACGAAAAAGGCATCAAGGTCGACATGCATTATAGTTCGCTGTGCCATCTTTATGGTGATACAGGATATTAAGAAGGATTTTTATTTTTCAATTCAGGATCATTCAATAATCAGGACCACGGGAAAGGTTCGACGTTATATGGGGCAATTCCCGTAGCCAGGAGCCTTAAACGATACACACTGGTACGGGCGGTAACGTAGAGAGTTTTCCAGTCCTTATCTCCCCAGCAGAGGTTGGCCGGTATCTCCGGGAAATTGATCGTTCCTAGATGATTTCCATCAGGGCTTATTACCCATATCCCACCGGGTCCGGTACAGTAAATATTTCCCTCAATATCGGCTTTCATACCATCCGGCGCTCCTGGTTCTTCTCCTTTCATTTCTATGAGTATTCTCTCGTTACCAATACTGCCATCCTCATTTACGTCATATGACCTGATGTGTCTGTTACGCGTATCGTTCACGTATAGAATAGACTCATCCGGAGAGAACGCCAGGCCGTTCGGGAATATATAGTCATCAGCCAGCAGGTGAAGTTCTCCGTCCGGCGTAACACTGAAAAACCCTTTAAAACCTAACTCTTCCGGGGGAGGAGGATTACCGGAAAGATAAAATGGGTCGGTGAAGTATACGGTACCATCAAGCCTGACCACCACATCATTCGGGCTGTTCAGTCTCTTTCCATTATACCTTTCAGCCAGTACTGCAATCCTGCCGTCTATCTCGGTACGGGTTAACCTTCTTGTTGTAGACTCACAGACGATCAGTCGTCCGCTTCGGTCAAGAGTCAGCCCGTTGGAATTACCGCTGGGGCGGCGAAACGTAGTAACTTCAGGACCATCACTGAGAAGATCAAGTCGTATTATACGGTTACGGGGAATATCGCTGAAAAGGAGATAATCACCGCACCAGACCGGACCTTCGGTGAATCCAAATCCGGATGCAGCTTGCTCAGCCACTAACCTTTCGGGAACGATTTCTTTAAGTCTTTTATCATTTGCCAGATAGTTTAACTCCAAAACGGTTTCCTCCTTATGAATAATATATAGTAAGATGATTCACTTCAGCATACGATGATAATGTATATTTGGAATATGGCTGCTACTTCTCTGTTTTGACCCTAACATTATTACCATCAGAGATAAACTCTATCGTACCATGAATTCCTGTATCAAAAACAGTGATATTCCCTTTCATTTTCAGTCTTTCCATGACGTCTTCATTCGGATGGCCATACCTGTTATCCATGCCTGCTGAGACTATCGCTATTGCCGGATTTACTACGTTCAGGAATTCATCGGTGGTGGAGGATGATGAACCATGATGAGCTAACTTGAGAATTGTACTCGCTTTAAATGCCCGGCGTAATAGAAGAGTATATTCTTCTTCTTTCATGATATCTCCGGTTAGAAGGTAATTTACGGTTCCCGACTCAAGACGCAAAACTACGCTGTTATTATCCATATCGGAATATTGAACATTGCGTATAGGGTTGAGTACATCAAGGTATATATCCTCGCTCAGGTTGATACGCTGGCCTGATTCTGCCAGAACGGTGGGGATGCCGTTTCCCTCGATAAATTTGAGAAATTCACCATACAAATCCGAATAAACCTCTATATCAGGGTAGAGTACCTGTTTCACATCATATCTGTGCAGTACTTCGATAAGGCCGGTAATATGATCAGCATCCGGATGGGTCAAAACTACAAGGTCTATCGTTCTGTCCCAGAACGGCATTTCTTTGCCCAGTGCTGTTGTAATAGCCTGCGGGCTCGGACCTCCGTCTACAAGAATTTGCCGGCTGCCTTTACTAACCAGAATAG
>MGML01000136.1:4021-9405 GCA_001796415.1 Chloroflexi bacterium RBG_13_46_14 | reverse complement strand
AGGGGTAAGAACCCAATGGAATGATTCTCTATTGCAGGAATAAAGGTGCAAGCCCTCACTATCAGGAGAATATAAGAGGTAAAAAGCCAGCCTATCCAGGCAATGACCTGCGCGGCAGGAAGAAAGATGAGTCCCGTCACTCCACTCAGGAAACCAGTAATAATAACTCCGGGTAATGCCGGTAGTGCAATAAATGTTGCTATGGGGGCAACCGGCGAGATAATTCCAAAATAGTAAGCGATCAGAGGCCAGACGGCCGCAAGAGCACTGAAACTAACATTGAAACTATCCGCAATGGCTGTCGTGATTCCGGAGAGTATGCCGGTTTCTCCGAACCTGGAAATAATTACCTTTCTGGACAGTGACTGTAACAAAGGAAAAATGAATACCAGGCCGGTCATAGCTGCAAAACTCAACTGGAAAGAAGGATCCCATAGTATCTGAGGATTGAAACCGGACATCAAAGCAGCGGCAAAGAAAAGGGCAATAATCGAACTTCTCTGTCTGCCAAACAGTTCCGCCGCAAGGAAAAGGCTAAGCATCTGGACGGAACGCAGTACCGGTGGATTCATACCGGTGAGAACTGCATATATCCAGATAGCTGCAATTGTCATCCAGACGTATACATAACCTTTCTTGCCAAAAATCCTGCTACCCAGATAAACCAGGATCCCTGCGATAATAGTAAGATGCAAACCCGAAATAGCCAGAAGATGGGCAGTTCCGGTATGACTGAAATCGTCCCTGGTGGATGAAGGAATGGTGCTTCGCATCCCCAGTAATATTCCTTTGGTAAGGGCAGCCTGTGGTTCGGGCATCGTTTGATCTATTACCCCGGCCAGATCATTTCTAAAAGCGCATATCCATTCCATCGGCTTGATGCCCATTCCGGTATCAAGGACGGTTATATCCGGATAATAAATAGTTGAATAGATTCCTTTTCTTGCCAGGTATGTTGCATAATCGAAATCCTCAAGCTGAGGAGGTATTTCTGGCGAACCCCGTATAAGAAGCAGGTCGCCGTAGTTATAGTCTGAGTAGAGAGGGACAAAGACTAGAGCTGTACCGGAAACATCCCGCCATTCGCCGTCGACCAAACCAGAGTTGACGTCGACTTGGAGTCGTGTATTTTTATCACCCGGTTCCGGATCCCTTCCTATCACTCCTTTGATCAGGAGATTATCCCTGCCATTATAAAAACTGAGTTCATGTTCGTCATTATCAAGAAGGTTGCAGGTATAAAAATAATTCCCGGAGAAGAAAGTAATCATAAACAAGCCTGCCAGGATAGCTACTCTCCTGTGTGTTGTGACTTTTAGAGCAAGGAAAAGGGGGATCAGCCCCGTGAATGCCAGAAACGCGGGTAGCGAAAATAATGAGCCGAATAAGATACCGGCGATCCAGCCACTACATAAGAATATAAGATACAATGATGCCTGGTGTCCTTTCTGGAGTTCAATCTGACACGGTTATCAATTCCCGGATGTTCTCATAAACTGAGGTACCTATTCCATCTACCTCCAGCAGTCCCAGAGTACTGGTGAATTTTCCATTACCCGTACGGTAGTCGATGATACGTTGTGCAGTTATTTCTCCTATTCCCGGTAAAGCTTCAAGCAGCCATTTTTCTGCGCGGTTGATGTCTATTTTCTGTGTTCGCTGTTCCAATTTCGAATCATTCAGAAGGAGGGTAACATTACCGGGGGTGTAATTACCTGATATCCCACCGGCTGCCCGTATAAGTGTTTCGATGGTATCTTCATAAGTAAAAGGGTAGTATCCCGGTAGATTCACTGCCCCGCCGATGTAGACGGTTCCATCCCAGATTTCACTGGCTGGATGGGATATTTCCACAGGATCGCCCTGTTCATATCTTGACCATATGATGATTCCACCGATGGTTATGATAAGTACGAGTAGAATGACAGCTGCCGGTAATATTTTTCTTGAGGTTGTTTCCGTATACAATACGTACTCCTGGCTGTGTTACTATTATTCAAAAAATAATGAGATTCGTATGCGATAGATTTTAACGCAATAATTGGGAAAATACAATCACCGGTTGATAATCTGATTAGTATGAAAAGAAAGGATAAAAGGTAAAAGAGGGAATTACTGATCGCCGGTAAGAGCTGCTCGTAAAGCTTTCTCTTCCTTCTGAGTGGTAATAGCGATTATGCGATCACCTTCTTTGATAACAGTATTTTTCGTAGGAATGTGGGTCCTTTTACTGGTGCTGATTACCAGTGCCAGCTTACTTCCTTCGGGGATATCGAGATGGCGAAGTAATTTCCCTATTGTTTTGGCTCCTGGTGGGATCCTTATTTCAACAACCTCTTCTCCGCTATCTTCAATGGCAAGGAGGTGAGTTAACGGATGAGTAGGTACATCCTCCTCTATATATTCAAGGATCACGTTGGTACTGCTGACTGTAACATCGACACCTAGCTTCTTGAAGAGTACCTCATTCTGGGGATTTCTGATACGTGCTATGGTTCGCTGAACATTGAATTTATGCTTGGCAAGCTGGCAAGCGACGAGGTTGTCCTGGTCTTCACCGGTTACGGCAACCAGCATATCGGCACGTTCGGTTCCGACTTCAGCGAGAGTTGCAGTCTCACAACCATCACCCTGAATACAGACTGTACCGAGTTCATTGTTGATGGTTTCACAGTAGTTGGCGTTTTTTTCAACTATCAGGACTTCATGACCTTCATCGAGAAGGGTTTTCGTCAGATAGTATCCGACCCTGCCACCTCCGATAATGATAATATACATTAACTTCCCATCATTTCCTTTAGAATATCAGTTATGATAGTTGTGGGGCTTATCGCTTCAATTCCCAGTGTATTATATAGCTCCTGGCGAAGCGGATCATATATACGGCAGATGGTTCTGGGGACGTTGAATGTGTGCTTGGCAATCTGGCATGCCATAATGTTGCGATTATCTCCCTGGGTGAGGGCAAAAAACACATCGGTCGTTTTTATACCGGCTCTTACTAAAGCTTCCTCATCGATCCCGTTACCCCTGAGAGCAGTACCCCTGAACTCCGGGAGATCCGGAGAGAACTTTAATCTCCTGAAGCTGTAGGCATCATTGTCAAGGATGGTAACCTCATGGCCTTCGGCATCCAGTTTCCTGGCCAGCAAGGCGCCGACTCTTCCACAACCCACTATTAGTACTTTCATTATCGTGATTATCCTTGATTCCCGATGTACTGGTGATATAGTATTACACGACACGGTGCGTTCTTCAGTATATAAGGCACTACGTTTCCAAGATCGAACTGGCCGAAACGTGTCTTATAGTCGATGCCAATGATAATAAGATCGGCTCCTCTTTCCTTGGTCAGGTCTACGATCGCGGGGCCCGGTTCACGCGCCTGGAGAAGGTCCGTATCCATTGAGTAACCACTTTTTTTCGCTACATTCTCAGCATGGTCGAGAATGGCTTCACCTTTCTGGACTTCGGACTCTACTTCGGCATCAAGTGGAAGGGTACGATCTATCGGGATGACATGAACAGCATATAATCTGGCTTTATCGGGTTTGGCCATTCTGCAGGCCAGCTTGACTGTCTCTTCATCAACTGCGGAGCCACTTACCGGTACTATAATATTCTGAAATTCCATTATTAAATAATTAGTTATCAGCGAAACAGAGGTTATTATAACCCCAGTTAAAGAAAACTACAACCTTTATTTCAGAAATTTTTTATGTTATCTCCACTTCCAGAACGGGGGTATGAAAATCATAAATACCGTAAATAATTCCAGTCGTCCGACTATCATGCAAACCGTCAGGACGAATTTTCCAATTGGCGGGATGAATTCGTAATTTGAGGTTGGTCCTACCAAATTCAAACCGGGACCTACATTACCTACTGAAGCGATTCCTGAAGATAATGCGGTTACCTGGTCGAGTCCGACGGCACTCATGATCAGGAAATCTATAATAATGGTAGCAGCATATACTATAGTCATACCTATGATTCCTGAAATAATGCTTTCTGGAAGCACCGTTCCACCTATTTTTAAAGGAACAACCGCTGGTGGCTTAAACGCAAGGATTATCCTGCGGTTTGTCTTCAATGGATGTCATAACCGTAGCACCGGTTGTAGTGAAACCCGACACAGACTCGAACCAGGCGTCTTGGGTCGAACGATTTTTCTGGCAGCTGAAGGTGATTTGGCCGCTGTAACAAAGTATCCTGAATATTCTGGATTTCGAACTCTTCCTACCGTCATGGATGCTCCGAGTTCCTTTGCCAGGAAACAGATCAGCATGTTAGTTTCATCATTGTTTGTAACGGCGATTATTAAGTCGGCACGGCCGACTTCTGCTTCTCTCAGTACCCTGGGGGCGGTGGCGTTACCAGTGATAGTCTTAACATCGAATTGACGGCGGATACCTTCAATAACTGTATCGGAAGGTTCCACGATGGTAACCTCGTGCTTTCCTTCTGCCAGCACGGAGGCGATGTGCATTCCTACTACTCCGGCACCTGCTATTATGATATACACTTATTTTACCGTTATCTGCTGCCGGTACCTCTGATCAGCTTCCGGATATTCCTTACAATATAAGGAAACAGTCCCCGAGGTTTTCTGCGCCGCCTTAATACCCTGTCACCCGCACGGGTAGAGGGTACCTGTTCAAAGGATGCTTTTTCCACCGTATTATCTTCTCTTTCCGGTTGTTTGTTATCTGTCATGTTTGGATTACCTATACCTGATAATCCGATATTATATTACAGGAATCAATAAGAAAGAAGTAATTAAATTATACAAACAATTGCAGGATTGTACTCCTCTGAAACGCGGCTGTCAAGGTTTTTTCGCCAATAAATTCTAGTAAGAAAAAATCATCAGCCTGAGAAAAAAATTAAAGAAAGAAACAGGGAAAAACAGGGAAATATCCTTGACAACGGTAGACGGCTATGATATATTTGCAGATGAATAGCGGAGTATCTATTTATGGTGGAAGTGATTACATAAGAAGATGACCGGTAGTTGATAGCCAGGCAGGCGGCTTGGTGATAACACCGAGCCGCTTTCATTTTGTTTAGTACATTAACAATTGAATATAGGGCCTATTGTCAAATCTAAAGCAGGTCAAGCGGGTGAAGGCACACGGTGGATGCCTTGGCATCAAGGGCCGAAGAAGGGCGTAGTACGGCTACGATAAGCCTCGATCAGCTGCCAAGCAAGCCTAGTCGAGGATTCCCGAATGGGGCAACCCGGTCCGCTGAAAGCGGATCACCCCCAGCTGAACACATAGGCTGGGTGGAGGTAAGTGGGGGAAGTGAAACATCTCAGTACCCCGAGGAAAAGAAATTATTCCCTGAGTAGTGGCGAACGGAAGGGGAAGAGCCCAAACCTT
>MGML01000136.1:2696-3670 GCA_001796415.1 Chloroflexi bacterium RBG_13_46_14 | reverse complement strand
CCAACGGGGCTTAAGTATACCACCGAAGCTATGGCTCCGATGTAAATCGGAGGGTAGGGGAGCGTTCTCTCGGCGGTGAAGCTGCTATGTGAGTAGTGGTGGAGCTTAGAGAAGTGAGAATGTCGGCATGAGTAGCGCGAGGCGTGTGAGAAACACGTCCACCGAAAACCTGAGGTTTCCTATGGAAGGTTAATCCGCGTAGGGTTAGTCGGGCCTAAGCCGAGGCCGGAAGGCGTAGGCGATGGACAACGGGTTATTATTCCCGTACCACTTTTACGGAGGTAAAGGGGGGACGCGGTAGGGTAGATTGAGCGTGCCTATTGGACATGGTGCGTTCCTCATCAAAGGTGAGGCCGGGGCAGGAAAATCCACCCTGGATATTGTAGCTGAAGATGGGGGAAAGCCGAGGGGAAACCCGGAGCGATTCAGTTGTCCCCATGCCGCCAAGAAAAGCCTCGTTATCGTTGAAGTAAGAGTGCCCGTACCGCAAACCGACTCTGGTAGGAAGGGATAAAGGTCCCAAGGTGATCGAGAAAACCCTCGTTAAGGAACTCGGCAACTTAACCCCGTAACTTTGGGAGAAGGGGTGCCCGCCTTTGGCGGGTGACATTGAACAGGTCCAAGCGACTGTTTAACAAAAACACAGGTCTCTGCAAAAGCGTAAGCTGAAGTATAGGGGCTGATACCTGCCCAGTGCTGGAAGGTTAAGGGGAGGGGTTAGCGTAAGCGAAGCTCTGAACCGAAGCCCCAGTGAACGGCGGCTGTAACTATAACAGTCCTAAGGTAGCGAAATCCCTTGTCGGGTAAGTTCCGACCCGCACGAATGGTGTAACGACTTGGACGCTGTCTCAACGAGGGACTCGGCGAAATTGAAATACCCGTGCAGATGCGGGTTACCTGCGACTGGACAAAAAGACCCCGTGGAGCTTTACTACAACTTGACACTGAGTCTGGGCTTAACATGTGTAGCATAG
>MGML01000136.1:2552-2655 GCA_001796415.1 Chloroflexi bacterium RBG_13_46_14 | reverse complement strand
GCAGGGACGAAAGTCGGGCAAAGTGATCCTACGGTTCCGAGTGGAAGGGCCGTGGCTTAACGGATAAAAGCTACCCCGGGGATAACAGGCTAATCTTGCCCAA
>MGML01000136.1:2279-2483 GCA_001796415.1 Chloroflexi bacterium RBG_13_46_14 | reverse complement strand
CCAAGGGTTGGGCTGTTCGCCCATTAAAGCGGCACGCGAGCTGGGTTCAGACCGTCGTGAGACAGGTCGGTCTCTATCCGTCGTAGGCGTCCGGAGATTTGAGGGGAGCTCCCTCTAGTACGAGAGGATTGAGGGGGACAGACCTCTGGTGTTCCAGTTGTTCCGCCAGGGGCATAGCTGGGTAGCTAAGTCTGGAAAGGATAA
>MGML01000136.1:0-2249 GCA_001796415.1 Chloroflexi bacterium RBG_13_46_14 | reverse complement strand
CTCAAGATTAGATCTCCCATCCCGGTTTCGGCCGGGAGTAAGACCGCAAGAAGACTACTTGTTTAATAGGCGGCGAGTGGAAGAGCAGTAATGTTTTTAGCTTAGCCGTACTAATGGTCGAGGGCTTGACCTGCTTTATATTTGGCAATAACCTTTATTCAATTGTTTATCAACCGGGAGGAGCTGAAAGGCTCCTCTTCTTGTTTCCAGGAAAATATGACAGAGTCTGTTACTTCCTATTTACGAAACCGGGTTTATAAACTAGAAGCTTAAAAGTGTTTTCGGTATACTTCTTTTAGCGAGGACATAAAAATGCAGTATGATTTTGATTATGTATGGGACAGGAAAAACACAGACTCTGCCAAGTGGGGCAGTCTTGAGAGAGTTTTCGGCCGCGATGATGTAATACCGATGTGGGTTGCCGATATGGATTTCCCGGTAGCACAGCCGATACTGGACGCCCTCAGGGAAAGGGTCGATCACCCCTTTTACGGATATACCTTCCCTGATGCAGGCGTAACCGAATCGGTCGTTGAAAGAATGAGGAAGAAGTTTAACTGGGAGATTAATCCTGAATGGGTGGTATACACGCCTGGCGTTATTCCTGCATTAAGTGTTGCGGTAAGAGCGGTTACCCATCCCGGTGACGGGATCGTACTTCAGGAGCCGGCCTATTTCCCGTTCTTTTCAGCGGTACATTCATCCGGCTGCCATATTCAAAATAACCAGGTAAAACCAGTCGGGAACCGGTATGAGATGGATTTCGACAACCTGGAGAGGAAATTCTCGAAAGAACCGGGAATGAGCGGCCCAAACCGGAATAAAGCGATCATTTTCTGTAACCCTCATAACCCGATTGGCAGACTCTGGACGCGCGACGAGGTTTCCGGGATGGGAGAAATCGTTATTGGTAATGGCGGAGTGGTTATAGCGGATGAAATTCATTGCGAAATACTTATGAAAGGTTATAAACACACTCCTTTCGCATCCATTTCGGAAGAATTCGCGCAGAATTCCATCACCTGTATGTCACCCAGCAAGACGTTCAATCTTCCCGGACTGGAGATTTCATCGATTATCATACCGAACAAGAAACTCCGCGATGATTTTACCAGCACGCGGACAGGGATTCTGCCGAATCCGAATCTTTTCGGGTATGTGGCGCTTGAAGCCGGTTACCGGTATGGCGATGAATGGCTTGAACATGTCCTGGACTACCTGCAGGGAAATTTGGATCTTGTGAAGGCTTTCATCGAGGAGAGAATTCCGAGAATAAAGGTAACTGAACACCAGGGAACCTATCTTCTATGGTTGGATTTCCGCGCGCTTGGACTGGATAATGAGTCGTTGAGAACATTTATGAGGGAAAAAGCAAAGGTTGGCCTGAACGACGGTTATACCTTCGGAGAGTCTGGCAGTGGTTTCCAGAGGATGAATATCGCCTGCCCCCGTTCAATTCTGCAGGAAGCCTTAACAAGGATAGAGAAAGCGGTCAACTCCCTATAAATTTTCATTTTGATAGGTGTAAACACGTGTCATCTCACTACAAAGATACGTTCAAAGGTACTGCCTGGTACTACGCTCGCTATAGGGAAGGATATCCTGAAGAGTTCTTCGAGTTACTCAGGAGTAAATTCAGCCTTTCAGGGGATGACAGGATTCTGGACCATGGCTGTGGTACTGGACAGATAGCTATTCCTCTGGCAGGATCGGTCAAGGAAGTGGTCGCCATGGACCCTGAACCGGAGATGATCGCAGAAGGTAGAGAGCAGGCGGCATTGAGTGGAGTGAAAAATATCACCTGGATAAATAGCGGTTCGGAGGATTTGCCGTCATTAAGAGAGAAACTCGGCGAGTTCAATCTTGTGACGATAGGCACAGCCTTTCACTGGATGGACAGGAAAAAAACTCTCAATGATCTGTATGGGATGATAACCAGAAACGGGGGGATAGTGGTTGCGGGTAACAACAGCATCTGGACGGAACATCCATACGAATGGCAGACCGTAATCAAAGACTTGATTAAGAAGTACCTGGGTGAAGAGCGAAGAGCGGGTAGCGGAGTTTTCAAATCTCCCGGTAGCAGACACGAGGAGGTTATCAAAGAATCTTTGTTCAAACATATGGAGACCTGGAAATACCTGTGGACGAGGATTTCTACTCTTGACGAGGTAATCGGTAATCTCTATTCGACTTCAATGGCGAATCCCACAGTTCTAGGAGAAAAAAAGGAAGCCTTCGAGAGTGAA
>MGML01000135.1:2828-10171 GCA_001796415.1 Chloroflexi bacterium RBG_13_46_14 | reverse complement strand
AGGCGTTGAGGTAGTCCCTGGTATGATGACAGCGGAGGGATGTTCGCCAGAGGTTCGAAGGCTCCCCAGGTACGGGGAGTAAAATACCGCGTCCCGAAGTCAAAGGGATTGTTAAGGAAGAGATCGTACTCATCTGCCTGCATGTACTCTCTTTCAACGAAATTCTGGAGACTGGCATTATCCGGCAGACCATGACCGGGCCACTTGATTGTCTTGTAATCGAGAATCTCATATACCCTGGCGGGGAAAAACCCGGGAATATCGTTGGTATCCTGATCATAATCCTGGAGCCATTTAGTCCAGGCGGGCATAATCTTGGAGTAGTCGTAAATTACGTCTTTCAGTGTGAATCCGGCGTTATAAGCGATGATAGCACCGCTGGTGAGGTGGACAGGAACGCGGTCGGGAATTTCCATCTTGATGGCTTTTATCATGCGGGTGGCACGTTCCTTATATTTCTTCTCTGCTCCCGGGCTGGTAAATTTAACATCATCGGTGGAAAGCCATTTATTAAAACGCTCCTCGCGTTTTTCCTGCCAGGTCATCTCCGACCACTGCTTCTCTGTTTTCACAATACAAACTCCCGTTCCGAATAATTATTAACCAAGATAGATGTATCAGCGCAAACCAACGCTTAACTGATATCCAGTAACCCGGCGGGATTCACCTTAACCATCAGTTCTATCTCTTCCGGAGTAGTTCCGTGGTGATGTAAGGTGCTGATGAACAATCTCATTCCTTCAACCGGAAGCGGATTTTGCGGTTGACCAAGATCGGTGCTGACGATACAGTGTTCGGCACCGATGGATTTAATTATCTTTACCAGGTCCGCCGGATGATGGCAGAATTCGTTCGGAAGTATCCCTATGATAGTAAATTCCATAAAAACTCCGGTCTTTGCCAGCTGCTGCATCTCTTCAATGGTCAGCACTTTTTCCATAAACTCCTTATCCGTGGGATGGGTAATTACTATTTTCTTTATCCCAATTCGCTGCGCTTCTTCGACTAAAACAAATATTTCACGCGGTGATATATGACCGGTAGCCAATACCATGTTATTCTTTTGTATCAACGACAGTATTAGCTCCATTTCCGGCACCAGTTTTCCTGACTTATCGAGGATAGAGAAGCCTTCACCTTTTAATGGAAGCCCCTGCGCTCTCATCATGTCGATCGAATTTGCCGAAGAGAATGTCGGCATCCATACCACTTTTGCTCCGAGCATCACTGCGTTCTCGACAGCATGAATATTGATGCCACCAACCTCATAATTGAGGCAAATACTGCCGAATATTTTAATATCCGGAATCATCCGATCTACGAGTGTAGCAACGGCAGCAGTATAGCTGTGACTCTTGTAGACAAGAGCTTTCATGCCTGCCTGCTGTGCCTGTTGAGCTGCTTCTATCACATCGACCCGAGCCGGACCTTTAGTGATTCCCGGGTGTAAGTGCATGTCTATAGAGCCGGCAACAAATTTGTCAACATTGATAAAACTCATCGTGATTCTCCCTGCAGCAGTCAGATGATTCAGGTTCTCAGTAACCTCTGACTGCTGCTACCGTTACCTTTGATTGAGTATAGTAAGCTATTTCCGGGATCGTATCCCCTTGGCGTAGTTTACCCTGCCTACCCAGAATTCCTCATCGTCTTCGCGCGGGGTTACGCCTATGGCTTTCAATCCTGCTCTCATCGCCTGCCTTGCGTGGTGGGGCAGTCTGGAACCTGGTTGTCTGAACAAACCACCATTACCGCCAGCCAGCCAGTCCAGGTATTTAATCCCCAGGTAACCGCCGCCGCTTTGATACAGAGCTACCTTCATCGCGTTCATATGTATCGGGGATAATTCCCAGTAGAGGGCCATCGCCTGGTCAAATTCACCTTGCATGAAAAGGTTGAACAGCTTGACGATTCGGCTTTCGGTAAAATCCTCGCCATCATAGATGACATACTTACCGGGTCCGGCCCATTGCTGTTTATATTTCGGAATTGTTATTGGCCACTCTTCCGGTTCGCCCGACTGCTGCAGGATCTGGTCGCCAACCAGGTGGTGAATCTGGGCCATCTTGCCGTAGCCGTCAGCGATATATACTTTGGCTGCAACGACATTCGGTATCTCGGCTATACGGGCAACAAGGTACGGATTAAAATGGCTCGGGTGAAATCTGCCGAAATCGAAGATAGGCTTAGGCCAGAAGTCTACACAAAGATTAACTGAATCACATATCTTTTTTGTTATCTGATAAATATCTTCTTCATTCCTGGCATAAAAGTTACCCGGATAGCCGAAAAGGGTGTGTGTCCCACCGACCTTTTCGAAATGTTTGAGTAGTTCGATATCCTGCTCGACATCATCGATACCGGTGGTTACCGATACCAGTATTTTACCCTTAGCCTCGTCACAGACTATTTCCATGAACCGCTTCCGCTCCTCAAAGGTCATAACGGCAATCATCGTTTCACAGAGTACACTGAACATCCCCTTGCGGATGTTGTGCTGGACATCCCACCTGATACCTTCCTCGTCCAACTCCGAGAGATCCGGAGTGAAAGAAGGAGCAACGGCTCCGTCCAGCCCGTGATAATTCTTACGAGCCCATTCTTTCGCTTCTGATTTGGTATATTCCAAATTTTATCTTCCTTCTAAAAACATACTTTGACATGAGTCATCATACGTAAATACAAGCATTTATCAACCCCAGGTATCTCAAGGGTTACTTCTAAAAATAATCTGATAAAAGGAGCCTCCCTAGTAGCTTGTAACGGTTAATCCTTCGTTTAATAGAGAACCATCAGAACTGTCATTGCGAGGGCGAAGCCCGAAGCAATCCGCTACTCCGAGAAACGGATTGCTTCGCTACGCTCGCAATGACGATCGTACTTTTTAAGTGATACAAGCTACTAGTATCCCATTGACTGCTTCAACCCCTGGTCTACCCATAGGCGTGCCGCATAAAACGGAAGGTTTCTGAATTCAAGTACCTCACCACTGTATCCTTTGATAAATGGCTGAAAGACATTAAAGGAAGCTAAAGGACACACCTGTATCGCCCAGTGATTTTCAAGTACTCTCCACATTACCTCAACGAATATCCGACTGGCCTCATCCTCTGTAGTAGCCGCGAAATACTCTGCAACCAAGGCATCATAACCAGCATCATTATTATATGTATAGTTAGATGGCCCTGTTTTCGAATGCCGCCACTGGATAGATATGTTCGGGGTAAAACCCAAACCACCTTCGAACCAGCTGTACAACTGATCATGGTTACCACCACGTATATAATTCATGTAAGCAGGTACTTCCATCTGCCTGATCTCCATATCAACATTAATGTCATTGAAGTAGGCAACAATTATTTGCAATAGATCCAGGTCAAACATTGACGAAGTAACAACATTTGTCTTAAAGCCATTAGGATAACCGGCTTCAGCTAGAAGCTGTTTCGCCTGCTCTGGATTGTAGGTATACTCATCCTTGAGACCTTGAGGCCACTCATCGTATGCGATAGACCAACCTTCAATACCCGATCGTGTCACCATAGACGGCTTCCCGTCTACAACGCCACCGTAATAGGTCTCAGCGATAGTCTCACGGTCTATGGCTATCTGCAATGCCTTTCTCACCCTGATATCGGTGAATGGCTCCTTATCACATCTTATACCCAAACCTTGGCCAAAAGTTGGCACCTCCGACTGTATTAGTTCAGGACTGGTCTTTAAAAGCTGTACTGCCGAATCCAAACCAACATTTAACATATCAATTTTGCCAGTTCTCAGTCCCGCTAACCTTGTAGAGCTATCCGGTATAACTAGAGTTTTAAACTTATCGATGTAGGGAAGCTGGTTGTTCGGGTGACGTTCATCGTTACCCCAATAGCTGGGATTCCTGCTGTAAGTTATTGAGGTCTCGGGAACGAAGTCCGTCAGCATCCATGCTGATGTCCCTACCGCCTTCCGCCAATCGGTAAGTTGCCCTCCCTCCATCTGTACTGCCTCCGGGGCTTCAATGCTGTTCTGGACTCCCATCTCTAATAATACATATATCGACATAGCAGACGGAGATTTGAATCGAAATTCCACTGTATAGTTATCTTGAACGGTAACTCTTTCAATGCTGCCTAAAGTTGAGATATAAAGTGGGTTAGGTTTGGTATAACCACTACCTATCCCCAGTGCCCGGTCATAGTGATGCTTTACATCATTGGCAGTGAACTCCCGTCCATTTTCCGGCGGTTTGTTCTGCCAGCGAACCCCTTTACGGATGTGGACAATCACAGTCTGCGGATCAGCCCACTGCCAGCTTTCTGCCAGCCATGGAGCTGCGTACTGCTGAAGATAAGCCGTGTCTATGAAGGACCATTCTTCCCGGTCTAGTGTCCAGTCGCCACAAAACAGATTTTCAAAGTGGTGATTCGTAGTTGTAAATGTCCAATCCGTTGTATCAAATTTTGGAGAAAGTGAACCACCTGCAAGGGTTAACGTGCCACCGTACTGAGGTTCTCCAAACTTGTCCCACCAGTCTCCAGTTCCTGGAGATACTGTCGCTTCCTCTTCTTCCTTATCTGTTGGCTGCGTTACCTCTTCCTTCTTCCCGGATGTTGTTTCTTCTTCTTTTTTTTCTTCCTCGTCTTTCGGGCTGCAGGAGGCCAGCACTAGCGACAAAATCATTAAAGAACTAATCAATAACCAAAACATTTTCTTTAGCATTTTAATTTCCTCCGACAGAAGAGTAATACAGGTTTTTATCGACCTTTCCTTTTTATTCATATTTACGTAACCTTAGTCTTGTGTTATTACTACAAGTTAATGAAAACCATCTGTTTTTATTTTGATTTAATTCATCTACTATAAATTGGCTAGTACTGTTTCATTCTTGCCCCTTTGGAATAGTTGACCCTGCCGACAAAAAATTCCTCCTCGTTTTCGCGTAGTGGGACTCCCAGTCCTTTCGCACGAGCCCTCATCATATCCTTCTGATAGTCATGGAGCCTCTGACCCATCGGCTGTCTTACCATACCGCCATTACCGCCGAGTAACCATTGTGCATATTTGTCGGGTAGAGCGCTGACTATTCCCGTATTAAAATAGGAATCGGCTCCTCCACCCATTCCGCCACCACCTGGGATACCTTTCATAAAGTCCCAGTACAATTCCATGGCTTCATCCACTTTTCCTTCTAAGAAGGTATTAAACAACTTCACCATTCGAGGATTATCAGGAGTCTGAGAGGTATCATAAGGACCGGCTCCTGCCCACTGCTGTCCATACTCAAGGATCGTTATCGGCCAGTTGGTCTGCATGGGATCGTTAACCAGCACTCTGTCGCCTATAAGCCGGAAAGATTCAAACATAAAACCGATAGGACCACCTCCGCAAAGCTTCATCCCCACTACATTCGGTATATCGGCTATCTGTTCGAGGGTATCCAGTGGGAAATAGCTCGGATGCATATTCCTGACATGGAGTCTGCCGGCATAAAAATTTACGGCCAGGTTGGTCGCATCGCACATCATCTTGTACTCCCGGTATATTTCATCCGGTGTTCTGGGGTAAAACTGGACAGGATGACCAAGTAAAATAAAAGTGCCGCCTACCTTCTCGAAATGGTGCATCATCTCTATATCTTCTTCGACAGTGTTCTGCAATATGGTCATCGACACATGAATCCTGCCCTTTGCTTCGTCACATACGATTTCCACGAATTGCTTGCGCTCTTCGAAAGTCATTGCGCTGGCTTCGACAGCACAGAGTATGCAGCCCAACTGGTGGGGTATCAGATAGTTAACGTCCCACCTGATACCTTCCTCGTCCAGTCCGGACAGGTCCGGTGTGTAGGACGCATGGATAACGGCTTCCAATCCCTTCAGGTTTTGCTTGGCCCACTGTTTCGCCTCTGATTTGGTAAATTCTAGTGCCATCATGTTCCCCTTTCAGTAATAATTATTTTACGCATATTCATTTTGTTAGTTTTCATCAGGAAGTAAGTACTACCTTTAATCACCCCCTTATCTCTTAAGTCATTTCACACAATAATTTGATTAACCATCATGGTCTACTGTTTATTTTCCATATCGTAATCAAGGGAAGGAAATCTGATACAATCTACCTCCATTCATCTACTGACGCTGCCCCCATGTAGCGAAAATCTCCGGTCATCCAGAAGGCATCTGTTCCTCCTCCTATTACCAGCATCTCAACTGGGGCATTACTCGAGATAAGCGGGTGTGTTGTTTTCCCTTCCGGAGGAAGTTTTAACCAGGACGCAAACGGCTCAACTCCTGCTTTGCCGGATTCCAGGTCATCAGGCATAGCCGCCCAATAGGTCCAGGCACTCATATAGGCATTTTCCTTTATCCACTGGCCTATCTGTTCCTTACTATCGAAACCTTCATCCTTGAGATCCTGTGCCGTGACCGGGCTTAATAAAAAGGTTGCCTGAGTTCCGGGGCTTAACCCTAGAGTGTGATGCGTACCGGCGCCACTGGTTTCAAAACTAACCAACTGCTCCTTCATTATTTCGTGGTGCGGATGTGGTTTATAAGCAGCGTAATTCAGCAGACTCCACCCGCCTATAAGACTGACCACACTTTCATTTGCTTTATAGCCCTTCTGCACGTGCAGGGGATTCCATCCTTCGGGCAATGCATCTTCATTCTCGGCGCAGCATAAATTGTTGTAGTTGGTATTATTACCGATATCGCCCAGATAACTCTCACCGAGTATGGAACCTCCCAAATTCTTTGAGATGAGAGTCCATGCCCTTCCTATAACAGCATTGGCCTGATTAAATGGTCCCAGCGCACTCAAACCACTGTTCATATTTATCTCTTTGCATATTGGTCCGTTTACTACCACCATCCTGCACATAGAGGTAGCGGAACTGAACAGCGAGGTAACACCGGTAGATGCTATAGCCAGTATCGCCGGCAAATATTCCTTTTTGGCTCCCGCCATCACCGCATTGATAGCGACATGCTCTACGGTATATTCCCAGGCTTCGTGGGGAGATGAAGGTTGCATGGTTACAGGCATTTTCTCCATTTCACCCCGTGCCCGGGCGCCACTACCCAGCATTCTCATGGAGCGTTCCCATGCTTCGTTGGGAGGGATAGGCTGCATCACACCGATTACTTCATCCGGCTTATGACTTGTACCCTTAAGTATCTCAGCAACTCTTTCTTCAGTAGGAAGAATTATTGGGAGACCGTCAGTCCATCCATTCTCAAGAAAGAGCCTTTCCAGGTTCTCGGGAGTATCAGGCTCCAGCAGCCTTGGCCTCGGTCTTTCTATTACCCCTGTTTTCTTTTCCTCTTCGGTTATCGGTTTGGTCAATGCCTCAG
>MGML01000135.1:1271-2779 GCA_001796415.1 Chloroflexi bacterium RBG_13_46_14 | reverse complement strand
ATACCTCCGGTGAACTTCGAGCGACCTGTTGGCGAAGGGGTAAGGAACCCAGGTAAATCTTATCCCGGGTATTCCCTTCTTATAGGCAAATTTCCTTATGAGATCCGGAAATGCCTCGGTTACGACAGGCGCTGTCGGTAGCCCCATCGTTTCAAGTATCGAACAGAATATGATAACCGACGGTGCGCAGGTATCCAGCTGGCCGATACCCATTATCACGCCATGGCCTTTTTCCTTTATTTCTGCCCACAGATTCGGGTCGTTATTAAAGTAAGTACCTGTCTTTACCCTGAGTTCAAAGGTTGTATTTGGATATCTGGCGGAGAGCAGCTTTTGCATTTCTTCGAAAAACTGGTGTGTTCGCGGGAAATTCATGTCTACGATGTAAATGGTTTTCCCTTCCAGGGTTTCGAGCCTGGAGGCCATTGGTACCAGATGTATTGGAGGAGCTTTACCTTGCGGGTTCAACACAGATATTTTTTCACTTGCCATATATATCTTTCTCCTTTCTGATTTTGATATTAATCAATTAAGGCTTAATAGCCGTGCAGGATTTTCTTTTGCCCATTCCTTAGCTTCAGTCTTTGAGAATTCCATGATTTCCCTCTTTTTAGATAAGTCCTTCCGACTTGAGTTCATTCAGTGGTCTTGCCCTTTTTACCTCATCCACGAGTTCTGGAGAAGGTTCAGGGTAGATAATCGGGTCGTTTTCGCGAGAAGGCAGGATTATTGTCGATATATTCGGGGGCATCGATAACTCACCAAGCTGGTTCTTCGCCCATGCCTCAATATCGACGCAGTACCTGTTTCCCTCAACATACTTTTTAACTACCTTACCTTCCAGAACCGTGATATCTCCCATCATGTTAAAAGCCCTTTCGTCGCCACTCATCTTCCAGAGAAAGCCATCATCGCCCATCCAGTTGGTAAACAGGTTGCAGAGCCAGCTCATTCTCTGGTTACCGTAATCATAAGCCCTTTCAACACCTATAGCCCTGGCGAACTGGTCCAGATAGTGCACTAATTCCGGTGCATCTGCTTCTCCGGTTTCCTCAACGTATTCAAGAAAACTGGTATGCCTAGCTTCGTAATCGAACTCGTTCTTGTGAGCTTTCAGGAAGGGCGAGCCGGCACCCATCAGCCAGACTAACTCGTCCCTCACGCTCAGAGGACCTTTGATGAGAGGCCCGACTCGATCATCGATGTCAACACCCTCCCAGTATCGTGGTTCAGAACCTCTAACCTCTTCTCTGTCATAAGCTTCCAATATGCGTACCCAGTCCTGTCTCGTATAGGTCTGCCTAGAGCGTCCGCGTTCTTTCCCGGCGCTGCCCGCGGCACTCCTTTCAGCCCAGACAATATGATAGAGTTCTTTCCCAAGTATCTCCCGTGTTTCCGTGTTAAGGTAAACGACGTCCCCGTAGTCTATATAGATATTACCTTTGCCAGCCATCCGGCCTTCTTTGATAACCATATCCCGGATGATCACCACCGAAGATAATTTTGTC
>MGML01000135.1:0-1220 GCA_001796415.1 Chloroflexi bacterium RBG_13_46_14 | reverse complement strand
TGAATACCAGTCAGGCCGCTGCCGGTAGCTGCCCACTGGTGGGTGAACAGAAAGGTGCCGGGAGCGATAATCCAGCCGTGACGAGTTTTTTCAGCGTATGAAGTATCTCTGAAAAGTGGATTGGTATCACCTATACCGTCGACATAGTGTCTGATAGTATCAGAGTTTGCTTCGTTGTTGAAATATATGCTAGAGGGGATGAACGGTTTGTTCATCCGAAATTTTCTTCTTTCCAGCATTTCTGGTGTTACTTTGCCGGACGCCGGCAGGGCTTTTTCTGCAGCAGTTCTAATTCGGGGATGAGTTTCCCACTTTTTCTCATCAAACCCGGATATATATTCTTCCAGCAAGTTTTTCTCCTTATATGATTTTTCACTGATAAATACGTAAGTTATTATTAAACAATTAGCTGGACAGTTCTCTTTTGTGACATGATATCGTATACGTCTATCGTTTACGACATCATACTTTAATCATTAACCAAATGCAAGGGTAAAAACGGAATACAAACCAATAATTCCTCGTATCTGTGCTGGACATGATGTTTGGTTTTTCTCTCCCGATAACAGGAATATCATATTATAATAATATCGATAATTTTCAAAATTCATTTTCAACAACCAGGAGTGAGTCAAGTTCTTACCATTCAGGCCATGTAGGCAGTTCTGTAGAAACGTGGCGACTATACAGAAAACGATAGACAGATAAAAAGGAAAGTAAATTAAGAACATGTATGAAGGCCCTTTAAGTCCTTATCGAGTTATTGACTTGACCGACGAGAATGGCTTGCTTGGTGCACGGATACTGGCCGTTCTCGGCGCTGATACAATCGTTATCGAACTTCCAGGCGGAAATTACGCCCGGCGACTCGGCCCCATTTCTACTGAATAAGACCAAGAAGGATCTTTTCGACTGGGCAATGGAGAACGAGCTTTTCCTTGCCCCGGTCAGTGACATCGAAGACCTGCTGGGAAATAAGCAACTGAAGAGTAGAGAGTTCAGGGTGGAATTGGATCATCCTGAGTTGGGAGATAGCATTATGTATCCCGGGCTTTTTGTGAAAATGAGTCAGACTCCGGTAACTGTCAGACATCGAGCCCCGCTTATTGGAGAACACACCGAATATGTATGTAGAGAGATACTTGATCTTTCCGACGATGAATTCATCGACTTGCTGCAAAACGGTTCTCTGGAGTAAATTATCAGCAAACCTTAGGTTT
>MGML01000134.1:6682-9478 GCA_001796415.1 Chloroflexi bacterium RBG_13_46_14 | reverse complement strand
CATGGAAATCACAATGTCCTTGCCGATATCATGGATATCATCTTTCACCGTACCGAACACTACTTTGGTCTTCGAGCCTTCATCATGACTCGAAGATAACAAAGGGGTTACTTTATCCATGACACTTTGAAACAACTCTGCTGAGCAGATAAGTTCACTGACAAAATACTCCTCTTCGCTGAAACGATTTCCGACTACTTCCATTCCTGCCCGGCAGGCTTCCACCACAGCCAGAGGATCAGCTCCTGCTGATAGAGATTGTTCTACAGCTTTCAGAAGCTCGTCTTCCTCGAGGTCTCCCAGCAACGTTGTGATACGGGTAAGGTCATCCGACATAGTCACTCTCCTTTGTTTTTATCCAGGTTAATTGCTTATTAAAATATACAATGAACTAACATTACAAGCGTTTAAGATGAATTTCTAATATCCAATTTCTAAATACTAAACAAATTCAAATATCAAGTGTTTTGAAATTTGGAATTTGATATTGTTTAGGATTTGTTATTTTGAATTTGAGATTCCTCTTCACTTCCTGCCATATATCTTGTCAGAGTATCTTCGATATTTTCCAGGACAGTCCGGTCTTCTATTGTCGAAGGGACCTGGTATTTTTTACCGTCCGCGATGTTTCTCATGATAGCTCTCAGTACTTTACCGGATCTGGTTTTTGGCAAAGCCTTTACAATAATGACCTGTCTGAAGGACGCGATAGCTCCAATACTTTCTCTTACCATCATGACCAGGTCTTTGATGATTGCTTCATGATCTGTTGTAACATCGGATTTTAGAACCACAAGGCCCAGAGGTAATTGTCCCTTGAGACCATCTGCAATACCGATGACAGCACACTCGGCGACATCGGGGTGGTTTGCAATAACAGCCTCCATGGCACCGGTGGAAAGCCGGTGCCCGGCCACATTAATGACATCATCCACTCTGCCCATCACGAAAACATAACCGTCACTGTCGATATATCCGCCGTCTCCCGTATTGTAATAACCGGGGAACATATCCAGGTAGGATTCCCTATACTTTTCATCATCCTGCCACAGCGTTACCAGTGTTCCCGGCGGCAGCGGTAATTTTATAACGATATTTCCTTCCTCTTCCGTTCCCAGAACTTTACCGTGTTCATCCAGTATTTCTATCCTGTAACCCGGAACGCTTTTCGTGGGAGAGCCTGCTTTTATCGGTAGAAGCTCGATCCCTAGAAAATTAGAGGTTATAGGCCAGCCGGTTTCTGTCTGCCACCAGTTATCGATAACCGGTATATCCAGGAGTTCGCTTACCCAATGGTAGGTATTCGGGTCAAGTCTTTCTCCTGCCAGGAATAAATATTTCAGGCAGGAAACATCGTATTTTTTCAGGTAATCACCGATAGCGTCTTCCCGTTTTATGGCTCTGATAGCGGTAGGCGCGGTGAAAAATACCTTAACCTTGTGCTGCGATACTACACGCCAGAACGCGCCGGGATCCGGTGTGCCAACAGGTTTGCCTTCATACAGCACCGTCGTGCACCCATAAAGAAGGGGTCCGTAGACTATGTAAGAATGTCCCACAACCCATCCTATGTCAGACGCTGCCCAGAATACATCGCCGGGATCCAGTCCGTAGATATATTTCATACTCCATTTAAGGACAACGGCATGACCTCCGTTGTCCCTGACGACACCTTTAGGCTTGCCTGTAGTACCCGAGGTATAGAGAATATAGAGCGGATCAGTCGATTTAACCGGCGTACAGCCGACGGGCTCTGCATTCTTCATGATCTCAACCCAGTCATAATCACGATCAGGCATCAGATCGGCTTTAGCTGCTTCTCTCTGGAAGATTATGCAGCCATCAGGTTTATGGTGAGACGTTTCGATGGCTCTGTTTAGGAATTTATGATACTCGATGATTTTCTTCCCTTCTATTCCGCAGGAGGCTGAGATAATCATCTTCGGTTTCGCGTCATCTATCCTGACTGCCAGTTCATCGGGGGCAAATCCTCCGAACACTACCGAATGAATAGCGCCGATCCTGGCGCAGGCGAGCATAGCAACGATAGCTTCGGGAATCATGGGCATATAAATGATTACCCTGTCTCCCTTTGTTATCCCTTTTTGGGAAAGGGCTCCGGCTAACTTTGATACCTTTTCCAGAAGCTCTCCGTAGGTGATTTTCCTGATATTTTCAGTTACCGGACTGTCATAAATAACAGCTATTTTGTCTGCATAGCCATTTTCTACGTGATAATCGAGAGCATTGTAGCAGGTGTTAAGTTCTCCACCTGGAAACCATCGGTAAAACGGTTTATTTGAATCGTCAAGAACAGCTAAATACTTTTTATACCAGATTATATCTTCGGCAATACTTCCCCAGAACTTTTCCGGATCGGTTATCGATTCGTCGTATACTTTTCGATAATATCCAGACACTTATAATCTCACTCCAGCATCATTGATTCCCCGAAGATATTTAAAGCCCGGATACCTGTAGAAGAAATGTTGACAAACCAGAAACAGGATAATATAATCCCAGCATTGATCGTCCTACATAGGATGAATATTATCATAACCACTATATTTGGCATTGTCAACACAGCCGGTAAAGACGGTATTATATGAGATATCCTCGTATAATTTCAGATAAGTAACCATACTTCTAAGGTTAAATAAATACCATAATATTCAATGATGTTTTATAGAATACCGACCATGGTAAGGAGGTTATATGGGTTATTACATGGATATCGATACCGGCGGCACCTTCACGGATGGTTTCGTCCGTGGAAATGGCAGGAGGGAACTGGTT
>MGML01000134.1:0-6641 GCA_001796415.1 Chloroflexi bacterium RBG_13_46_14 | reverse complement strand
GGAATGTATAGAAGAAGCAGCCCGTAAGTTCGGATTCGAAGATGCCAGCGACCTGCTGAATCAGATGGACACGCTTCGTCTCTCAACGACTATAGGCACCAATACATTGATTCAGGGCAATGGACCCAAGCTGGGTCTGCTGGTAACGAAGGGTAAAGGTGAAAATGTCTATGCACCGACCGGTTCCATAAATCCGGCAGTTAATTTCCTGGTTCCTGCAAACATGGTCATCTGTATCGACGAGGAAATTAACGAAGCCGGTGAATCAATCAGGGAACCTGAGCGTGTCGAGGTACTCGCTGCGGTGAAAGACCTGCTTGAGAGAGGCGCTCGAAGGATCCTGGTAAGTCTGGCACGGTCGCCACTTAATCCTGCCCACGAGGAAAAATGCCGGGAACTCGTTCTTGAAGATTATCCGGCTCATTACCTAGGATCGGTCCCATTATTACTTTCTTCTGAAGTAAGTACCGAGCTGGATGACATGTGCCGAACTAATGCGGCACTTATCGATGCTTATATCCATCAGGATATGACGCATTATCTTTACAAAGCTGATGATGACGTGAGGAATCGGCGATATAAATGGCCTTTACTTATCGTTCATGCCACAGGTGGAGCGGCGCGTGTAGCCAAGACTAAAGCAATAGATACCTGTGATTCAGGGCCGGCAGCCGGTCTGTTTGGCGCTGCTTTTCTAGCCAGGCTGTATGGGATTAAAAACGTCGTAACGATAGATGTCGGCGGCACCAGTACTGATATTGGTCTCATTGCCCACGGACAGCTTTCCTACACAGCCGACAGAGATATGTATGGTGTTCCGGTTAGAGAAAGAGTTATCGAGACCGTATCCATAGGTGGTGGAGGCAGTTCGGTCGCCTGGATCGATAAAAAGGGCACACTACGAGTCGGACCGGAAAGCGCCGGGGCAATTCCCGGTCCTGCCTGTTACAGCCTGGGCGGCAACAAGCCTACAGTGACCGATGCCTGGGTCACTCTGGGACACATAGATCCTGATTATTTCCTCGGCGGGAGAAGAAAACTGGACAGAGAACAAGCCAGGACAGTTATCCAGGAGCGGATCGCAGACCCGTTAAAAATATCGGTAGAAGAAGCGGCGGAAGCGATATTAGCAGAAATGACCAGACATTCTGCAAAATCGGTAAAAGAATTCATCGTAGGGAAAGGTCTTAAAGAAGAAGATGTAGTAATGTTCGCTTTCGGAGGAGCCGGTGGTCTTTCCTGTGCCAGTCTGGCTAAAACGTGCGAAATCCCCGCCATCTACTCGTTCCCATTCGGAGCTCAGTTTTGTGCTTTTGGCTCATCATGTACAGATGTTCTCCACACATACACCCGTGTTGAAAACCTGCCGCTAAGATCCCGTGACCTTGAAGACACAATCAATAAATTTAATTCAGCAACAAAGGTAATGGCAGAAGACGCATATTTCGATATGACGGGTGAAGGTTTTTCGAAAGAGAATGTTTCACTAATGCTTGAAATCACGATTAACACCAGAGAGCAGGCTGCCCCGGTAGTCATCCGACGAAATGAAATTACCCTTAACGGGGAAAATGACCTGACCGATCTTGTTGAAATATACTGTAAAGAGTCCGATGCAGGAGATACTAACGGACCAGTTATCCAGCAAATCAGACTCCAGGCGAGATCGCATCTGGCTGATCCTGAATTCCAGGAACATCCTTCAGCTGGAGTGAATCCTGAAGGGGCATTGAAAGGTAACCGGTCTATTTATCATGACGGTAAATTCCGGGACGTGCCCGTGTACGACCAGGAACTACTTAAAAGCGGTAATGAGGTGAAAGGCCCGGCTTTCGTCGAAAGTGCCAGTACTACTATCATGGTACCTTCAGGCAGCCGATATACAATAGATAAATACCTTAACGGACTGATGGAAGAGAGGTAATCAATGGGACAGAAGATACAAATTACGGAATATCTGGATATCGATCTCGAAGAAGAAAAGTGGTGTTGTAACCGATGTGGACGGGTATTGGTATCAGCCCGTGAGAATTATAAGAAGGGCTGCCTGGTCTATGACCGTGATCCCAGTACTATCTTTCCTCCGGTGGTTGAGGACGGCAGCTTTGCTCCCGATCCTGATATTTGCCGGATTGTGGAGTTTTACTGTCCCGGCTGTGCGGTGATGATAGAGAATGAGGTGCTCCCTCCAGGACATCCAATTACCTATGATATAGAGCCCGATATCGACAAGCTGAAGAAAAAATACCTGAAAAGCGAAAATACTCAGAGGGGTAGTTAAGATGGCAGAACTTCAATCAACTAAAGAGAAGACTGGAAATCAAAAAGTAAGAGCCAGTATCAATGTCGATATAGGAGGGACGTTTACCGATTGTCTCATCACCTATGGCGACCAGATAGTTTTCGGCAAAGCCCCAACTACTACCTACGACCTGTCGAGAGGTTTTATGCAGGCATTACGGGAAACTGTAGTCTCCCTGGGAATGTCGCTCGAAGAGTTACTGGAATCAACAGAGATGGTTCGTTATTCAACCACGCTGGCAGTAAACAGGCTGATCGAGAGGAAAGGTCCACGACTCGGACTGTTTACCACGGAAGGCTGGGAAGATACTCTGCCGGCAGGAAGAGGAGGTTCATGGGGAGACGGGATTGCCATAAGTGAGATGAGACGCCTTCCCAGGATGAAAAAGCCGGAACCCATAATTCCCCGGCATATGATAGTTGGTATTAAAGAGAGAATCGATTATAAAGGGGATATTGTAAGACCTTTGGATGAAGAGGATGTACTGGAAAAACTGCGATACCTGGTGAACCAGGGAGCGCAGGGATTCGTCGTCTGCCTGATAAACAGTTATACCAATCCCATTCATGAACAGAAAATACGTGACCTGATCAAGCGTCAATATCCTGAATCTTACCTCGGCAGCATGATCGTAGTGATATCTTCAGATGTGTCACCGCGATGGCGCGAATATCCCAGGATGGTTGCCACCATGCTGTGTGCCTATTTGCAGCGCTCAATGGCGGATGAAATAAAAGGAATGAGTGACGAACTCAGAACCTCGGGATATAAACGGGCGATGATGATGGTTCACAACAGTGGCGGTATGGCGGAGGTGTTCCGTACCACCGCACTGAATACATTTAACGGAGGGCCTTCCGCAGGTATCATCGGTGCCGCTTATGTCGGCAAACAGCAGGGATTCCCGAATATTATCGCCACCGATATGGGAGGGACCAGTTTCGACGTAGGCCTTGTGGTGAATGGAAGCCCGAGTTATTATCAGTATCATCCTGTCATCGACAGATGGGCCGTTGAACTCACCATGTTAGAATCAAAATCGATCGGAGCCGGGGGTGGTTCAATTGCCAGTGTTGATCGGCTTATGGGGAATAAATTATCGATAGGCCCACGCAGTGCCGGATCAATGCCGGGCCCGGCGTGCTACGATCTTGGCGGCACTGAACCGACCGTGACCGATGCCGACGTTGTCCTGGGTTACGTCAATCCCGATTATTTCCACGGCGGCAAGATGAAGCTGGACAAAGAAAAAGCGGTTAACGTCATCCGGCGTAGAATCGCCAGACCTCTCCAGATCGAGGTTGAAGAAGCCGCCTGGCTGATAAAAAAGATCGTAGACGGTAATATGGCTGGTGAGCTGTTCAAGGAGACAATTCTGAAAGGGCGTGACCCGAAAGAGTTCGTCGTATTTGCTCTTGGCGGGGCGGGTCCGACTCACTGCTGCGGGTATACTTTTGAAGCCGGAGTGCCGAAAATACTAACGTTCCCTGCTTCTCCGGTTTTCTGCGCTCTGGGTTCAGCGGTAATGGATGTTATCCAGTACTATGAAGCAACCAGGTATATTCTTTTGAAACAGCCTTCCGGTATTGGCGGCGCCGGTACCGGCCAGTATTTTACCGATTATGAAGCCTTCAACGCGGTGGTTGAAAGCCTGCAGAAACGGGCTGTCCGAGACCTTGAAGGGCAAGGCATCAACCCGGAATCGGCGGTTTTTTCACTGGAATTGGAGATGAGGTACGGTGGACAGCTGAATATGACTCGAATTTCTTCTCCCCGGTTATATATTCATAACGAAGAGGATGTCCATGCCGTGTATGAACAGTTTGAGCGAGAGTTTATAGCGGCATACAGCGCCTTATCGGTGTTCCCCGAAGGTGGTGTCGATATCTCTTCGTTTATCCTTCGATCAACATTCATAACTCCGACCTTTGAAATGTCCAGATATCCTGTGAAAAGTGACAAGGTATCATCCAACGCCATTAAAGGAAAACGCGAAGTGTACTGGCAGGAACTGAGCGGATTTAATCCTACTGATACTTATGAGCTGAATCTTCTTGAAGCAGGGAATAAGATAGAAGGACCTGCAATCATCGAGGCTTCGGATACCAATATCGTTCTTCCTCCCGGAAGAACGTTCACGATTAACGAATACATGAGCGGTATTATCGTATAGAATGCGTATTAATCCTGTGAAGGGAAAAGGGGGAAGCTGTGCGACCAACAAAAGATGAAGTGATGGCATTCATAAAACCTTCTCCGCCTACCGATGAAGAGCTGGCAGGGCTTGAAAAGCTGCAGCCGGGAGATTATGAGATCTACAGCGAACGGTTGAACATGATCCTGGCAGAATGCAAGGATGTCTTTCAGAGAGTAGGTAATTCCGACTGGGTGATGTCGGGAGACCTTATAGTAGGTCTGCATACGGCCCAGGGTGATATGGTCAGTGCCTGCCTTGGTACCTATATACACAGCGTAACCGCTCAAAATCCCATCAAATGGATAATGAAGAATTATTACACCAATCCGAGGATAGGTGTTCATGAAGGAGATATATTTTACTGCAATGATGCTACTTACGGAGGATTCCATAACTGTGACCAGCTGGCGTTGATGCCCATATTTCACAAGGGTGTGTTGATAGCCTGGGCATCGACCGGAACGCATATGGATGAAACGGGTGGCATCGTCCCCGGAGGTATGATAGCTGATGCCAGGACCCGTTATGACGAAGGAATGAGTCTTACACCGATAAAACTGGCTGAAAACTTCAGGATAAAAGAAGAACTCCTCGATATGATGGTCAATATGATAGGCAGAGCCGGACGTCAACAGGTGCTGGATACGAGGGCGCGCTGCACGGGAGTCGACCGTCTGAGAATGCGAATCGAGCAATTAGCGGACCAGAAGGGCGGAGATTTTGTCCAGGGTCTGCTGAGAAAGATAATGATGGTAGCGGAGGAAGGCGCCAGAAACCGGATACGAAGGTGGAATGATGGTATTTACCGGAATGTTGTCTTTATGAGTGGTATCGGGTCGAGATCGAGTATCTGGCGAATCATTTGTACTGCCTACAAGGAAGATGACCATATCCTGCTTGACTATACCGGTACTTCTCCCGAAAACGACAGTGCCTATAATTGCTTCCCGTGGACAATGGCTGCTTATGCGGCACTCTTCATGTATTCTCACGGATTCTGGGATCTACCGGTTTGCTCCGGCACGATGGCGCCGATTGATTATTTTTTCCCCGATGGCACTGTTACCAGTCCTGCCTGGAACGCAGCAATATCTATGGCGCCACCGGTTGGGGAGTTAAATACACAGTTACTTCCCAAGATATTTGCCAGCATGATGTTCAGTATTCCTGAAGAGAGACTCAATATTGCCGCGCCTCAGAACCAGATTCTCGGTATAGGCGGGAGATGGGGAGGTGGCGGCGGTATGGGGGGGTTTTCCACCGGAGTGAACCAGTGGGGCGTCCCGGTAATAGGTGGAGGAGGAGGTTGGACAAGGAATACCGGCGGGCAGGGGGCACGAGTCGATTCAGATGGCATGGATAGCTCGATCTTCAGATCCGCTGTGCACGCCCAGGGGAGCGATGGAGAGGAAGCTGAGATCGCTCAACCGACGCTCCAGCTCTGGCAGAAGCACCATAAAGACTCCGGGGGCAGCGGCAAATACCGGGGCGGTGTCAGCGGGTATATCGGGGCTATTTTCTACGGAGTACCTTCAAGAAATCGGCCACCGTCGAGCGGCGGTACCATGGTAAAAAGGATGCTGGTAGGTAATGGACTTTTCGGAGGCTATCCGCCGAATGCACCTTCAGGGATCAGCGTTGAGAACAGCAATATACTTGAGCTTATGGCCAAAGGTGAAAAGAATATACCGACCTCCCCGGAAGAGATATTCAAGGATAGGGTTGTTGAAGGCGACTATGATCTACCCTGGGAGATAAAACCGCGCCCTGCTAGGATAGTTTACGAGGGGAGTATCTCAGCAGGCGGCGGTCCCGGTGCTAAAGGTTATGGCGACGTACTGGAGAGAGAGCCACAGTCCGTAGTGGATGACGTAAGAGATGAAACCATTTCCGACTGGGTTGCTCGTAACGTCTACCATGTTGCCTATGATACCGAATTATGGCTGGCGGACGAGAAAAAAACCGCCGAATTACGAGATAAAGAACGGCAAGATCGCCTGCGACGGACTAAGAGTTATGATGAATTCGAGAACGAGTGGTTGAAGCAGAAGCCGCCTGAGGACCAACTGGAATATTACGGTTCCTGGCCGGATGCGAAACCTCTCAAACGGATAATTCGACTGTAATATGCAGTATTTGCAT
>MGML01000133.1:5355-5509 GCA_001796415.1 Chloroflexi bacterium RBG_13_46_14 | reverse complement strand
CACGATACGGGAAAAATTGTTTGGGAGACCATGCAGACAGGACCAGGGGCAACCGCCTCCTGGCACGGAGAAATTGAAGATGGGCGGCTGATGCGCGGCATATTAAGCCTGCGGCAGGAGGGAAAGGAACCGCAGGATTTTTCATTTATGAGCA
>MGML01000133.1:4688-4953 GCA_001796415.1 Chloroflexi bacterium RBG_13_46_14 | reverse complement strand
TCAACTTAAGCGCATCATCACCGGAAGCACATCTATGAACAGTGCAACAGAGGTTATGAACGTGGATATTTCCGGCGCATTAGGCGGGGATAATCTTGATTTGACCAAATCGTTTTTAATATATACCACCCAGACTACTTACGACGGCGGCGGAACCGATTACAGCAACTACCGCGACAGGACGGACACCATAGGCATGATTTCAGACCCCAGCCATTTGCAATTTTCCCGCCGTTCCGCCAGCAATACAATCCTCTATATTGAA
>MGML01000133.1:4361-4525 GCA_001796415.1 Chloroflexi bacterium RBG_13_46_14 | reverse complement strand
CTGATGAAAGGAACATGTTTACCGCAGAGCTGGTTTCTGCCACGCAATTGGATATAAGGAGAGGCGAGGGCGGGAGCACTTATAACACGGACATATATTACCAGATCGTGGCTTTTGATTCCACTGAAGCGGATATCAATGTGCAGCACGGCACGACCAGGATT
>MGML01000133.1:4008-4150 GCA_001796415.1 Chloroflexi bacterium RBG_13_46_14 | reverse complement strand
CTTATAGCCCTACAATAAAATGGGATTTGATCGAATTTAAGAATAACGTGACTGTGCAGAATGGAAGGATTGCCAATATTGCCACAACTTCGCGCGCTGTGGTTTCCGCAGACGGTTATTCCACTGCCACATATGAAAAGCA
>MGML01000133.1:3128-3312 GCA_001796415.1 Chloroflexi bacterium RBG_13_46_14 | reverse complement strand
GAGCAGGCAGCGGACTTACTGGTCAGCGACACTTCTGATGCGGATTTCACGGTAAACCCCTCTTTAAAAGTTAACAGCCCCAATACGGGAAACGAAGTCTGGTATGTCGGCGATACAGAGAATATTACCTGGTCTGTTTACGGCTCAATTGCCAATGTGCACTGCTGGTATTCTAAGGACGGGG
>MGML01000133.1:2329-3098 GCA_001796415.1 Chloroflexi bacterium RBG_13_46_14 | reverse complement strand
GAGTCCAGGCGAACCAGGGCGGCGGAGCCGGAACTCATCCCTGGGTAAATATCCCTGATATTATCAGCAACAATATCTTAATCCGCGTTGCAGATGCCTCGGGAGGAGAAATAGACCCGGGGACACCTTATGATGATTCTGATAACGCGTTTGATATTAAAGGTAAAATAATCGTTATCTCTCCCAACTCAGACACAGTAATCTGGAATGTAGGCACTATTCAGAATGTGACCTGGACGGTCAAGGGCACGCTTTCCGGAAATGCGAATGTCAGATTTGCCGAAAACGGGACTAATTTCGATTACCCGGGTATTATAGGGACTCCTTCGGCAAACGGCTGTTCTTTCGCCTGGACGATTCCTGATAATCCTACTACAGATGGAAAAATACGCGTAGAGCTTATCTCTGACCCAGATGCGGTTACCGATGATTCTGATGAGCCTTTTACCATAAGAGGCACATTAAGCCTGCTTACCCCTAACGGAGGGGCCACACAAAGTTTTGCTATCGGGAGCACTACGCAGATAACCTGGACCACCGAAGGCACAATAGGAGACGTGCAGCTGCATTATTCCACAGACGGCGGCTCAAACTACTCCTGGACGATAATTGCCGCAACTGCTAATGACGGCTCTTATACCTGGACCATCCCTGATGCAATCAGCTCTCAGGTAAGGGTGAGGGTGGCAAAATCAACAGACGTAAACTTTGCCGATGATTCGGATGAGAATTTCAAAATCAGAGGTGACCTGACCCTGACTTCTCCGAC
>MGML01000133.1:2104-2297 GCA_001796415.1 Chloroflexi bacterium RBG_13_46_14 | reverse complement strand
TGAATTCCATTACCTGGACCAGGGCAGGCGCAAGCATGGGGGATGTAAAATTGGAGTATTCTAAAACCGGGGGAGAGCCCTATCCTTATGCCATTGTCTGGACAGTGGCATCCAGCCAGCTATCGTATTCCTGGACTATTCCCGATGATATTGATAATGAGGTAAGAGTCAAGATAACCCTTTTAAGCGATGC
>MGML01000133.1:1781-1996 GCA_001796415.1 Chloroflexi bacterium RBG_13_46_14 | reverse complement strand
GTGGTCCACCTCAGGCACTATAGATAAAGTGAAACTCTTTTACTCCACTAACGGCGGCTCAAGTTACGCCTGGACGATTAATACCAATGTTTCTAATGATTACGATAGCTATGCCTGGACCATCCCGGATAACATCTGTGATGATGATGTGAAGATAAAGATAGAGAGTTACTATGATAATACGGTCTGGACAGTCTCTCCCGGAACTTTTACTA
>MGML01000133.1:927-1228 GCA_001796415.1 Chloroflexi bacterium RBG_13_46_14 | reverse complement strand
GGATGATTCCAATGAGAACTTTAAAATAAGAGGAAAATTATTCCTCACTGCCCCTGATGGAGGAGAGACCTGGACAGTAGGGACTTCCTATAACATAACCTGGACCATGAGCGGCACCATTGCCAACATAAAACTGATGTATTCCACTGACGGCGGAGGCACTTATCCCTGGACTATTATTACTTCTACAGGCGCTGGCACCGGCTATTACCCCTGGATTATACCCGATGCCATAGACAGCGATATAAAGGTTAAGATTTCTGACGTTACAGACGATACGGTTAATGATGTGTCCTGGAGC
>MGML01000133.1:418-862 GCA_001796415.1 Chloroflexi bacterium RBG_13_46_14 | reverse complement strand
AAGTGTCTGTAATATTACCTGGTCATCTTACGGAAGCATCCCGCAGGTAAACCTTTATTATTCCACCAACGGCGGCTCGGGCTATCCTTCCACGATTACCAGCGCGGAAACTAATAACGGCGCATTTAATTGGACAATCCCCGACGCAATAGGAAGCCAGGTCAGGGTAATGGTGGAAAATTACAACGATAGTGTAGTTTTTGACACTTCAGACGGAAACTTTACCATTAGGGGGTCGGTTACGCTAACCAGCCCTAACGGAAGCGAAACCTGGACTGTAGGAGACGTTAAGAATATCACCTGGACAAAACAAGGCGACATCGGTGATTGTATACTGCAATATTCCACCAACGGCGGCACAGGTTATCCCTGGACTATTGTTGCTTCTATTCCTGCGGGAAACCTCTCTTATGCCTGGACCATACCTGACGCTATCGGAGGCAA
>MGML01000133.1:0-344 GCA_001796415.1 Chloroflexi bacterium RBG_13_46_14 | reverse complement strand
GATTAGTCAATCTGCTTTCTCCCGACGGAGGAGAGGCCTGGGCAATCAGTGATCCGCATGACATTACCTGGACTTATAAAGGAAGTATCGGCAGCCTAAAATTAGAATATTCCAAAGACGGAGGCTCAACTTACCCCTATGAAATCACGCCTTCGGTTCCTGCCTCTAATTTAAGTTACTCCTGGACAGTTCCAAATAATCCCACCTCGCAGGCCAAGGTGAAGATTACGGTTTTAAATGATTCCGCCCCACCCGATGAATCTGCGGCAAATTTCCGTATCAGGGGTTCAGTAACGGTCAATTCGCCTAACGGAGGAGAGACCTGGAGCGTAGGAACCATACAT
>MGML01000132.1 GCA_001796415.1 Chloroflexi bacterium RBG_13_46_14 | reverse complement strand
AACGCGGGATGCACAGCAACATCATAGGTATCCTCGGCATGTTCGATTACTCCGATAAGTTTCACGGAATACCCGAGTTCATCAGCGTACCGGATATCCTGGACATCGATGTTCTTGATTCCTTCGACGGGAAAGTCTCCGGCATACTTATATGAATTCGTGATTAAGCCAAGTAAGATGCGGATCTTGTTCTCCGTATCATACCCCTCGATATCATCGGTTGGGTTGGCTTCGGCGAAACCTTCGGCCTGGGCTCCTTTCAGCGCCTCATCGAAGCCTTTCCCCTCTCCGGTCATCTTCGAAAGAATGTAATTACAGGTACCATTCAGGATTGCATATATCCTCTTGTATACCTTGGATTCCGAACCGACCAGCCCCAGTTCGTGAATAAACGAGTGGGCGCCGACAAAGCTTGCCCTGATACCGATTTTCCGGTCAAGATCGATGACATGCTTGAATATGGTCTCACCTTCTTTGGCCAGCAGTTTCTTGTTGGCGGTTGCCACATCTTTCCCCTTATTCAAGGCTTCCATCTGGATAGTCTTGGCCGGCTCGATTCCGCCTATCAGTTCGACAACTATATCGATTGCGGGATCATCGGTAATGTCGTGCCAGTTATTTGTCAGCATTCTGGAAGGCAGGGTAAGACCCCTGTCTGTCTCCAAATCGATATCGCATACTTTTACCAGTTCCAGGCCAGGTATTCCTTTTTTATACAGTAACTCGACCACGCCTGTGCCTATGGTGCCCCAGCCGATAACCGCTACCTTCTTCATCTCTGCCATAACAAGCACTCCTTGTAATTAGATTCAAGTAGCCTAATATTATCGCTACGGGCAGGTGGGTGTCAATTACTTTCCCCTCGCTTCTCTCGGCGTATACCCCTCGGCGGCCTGTACAAGCAGTGCCAGACTCATCAAGAAATCATCGTGACCCTGCGAAGGCTCTACATAGAAGTTCATCGTCTGATTGGAACGGTAACGGCTCCTTGCTTTCTCCATTTCTGTCCAGAAGCGGCTGTATTCTTCCGAACCATCACCAGCGTACATTTTTATACTGCCGGAGTTAATAGCCGCCAGGAGGCCGTAACCGAGTTCCGACTTTGACCTGGCAGTAAAGGTAAAAGGTACTATTTTTGAACCAAGTGCCTGTCGCAGAAATGAATATACCGGCTGCCCAACTCCTGTTGAGTCAACAACCACCCTGCGGCATTTCCATACATTCTTGATTATGTCAATTAGCTGACCGTACAGAGCGCTGTGGTTTTTACCTGTCCAGTAATAGTGTTCCACTAACCTGATAACAGGTTGTTTTTGAAAATCATTGCAACGCGAAAAATCCAGTTCACCGATAGTTATCACCGTGGAATCCTGGCGTGGTTTTTTCGCTGACAGTCTCTCTTCATCACCTTCTTCCGATTCACCGGCAAGGTCTATTCCGGCAACATATATCTTCCCTTTTTCAGGTCTATGTCTCCTCATATGTTCGCCCTGGAGCTGCGCCCTCTGCTGGGCAGACAGGAAACCTCCTCCAGCCCGAACCGGCATCAGTCGATACTGTGTCAGGAATAACGGGTGATCTTCACCAAGGCGTGCTTTTTCACCTTCGACATAGGTCAAATAGTCCGGGTTATATTTCGCTACTTCCTGCCAGTCGTAACGAAAACACCGCTTTATCCCATCCTTTTTTTCCAGTTCATAGGCGGTCTGTTTGGTTTGCTCAAGCAGCGTCGTGTCATCCCAGGTGGTACCGTACAGGACGGTCGTCGTATTGGTGGTCGCGCCCATTGGTTTGAACTCTTTGGTATATTTCTCGATACTTACATCCTGAGCTTCATCAACTTCCAGAAGTAAATCCGCCGTGTGTCCTACCACATTGGCTGACTTATCGGCGGACAGAAACAGAGCCCGTGCGTACACCAGCCTGATGATGTAGCCTTTTTCCGAAGTCCAGAAACCCTCGAATCCGGCATCGTTCAACCTGTCTTTCAACCTGTCCATGGAAATGACCGTCTGCGGTTTAAAAGTAGGCGAACACTTCACCAGGGTACGTGATCCCGCCATAAACAGCGTCAGGAGAAGAAGCTCGATCTGGGCTGAAAGCTCGTTCTTACCTCCCTGCCGGGCGATTTCCACGCAAAAGGTTAGGCCCTTTCTGGAAAGCACGCTGTCAACGATGGCAGCGGCTGCTTCTCTCTGGTACGGCCGTAACAGTTGTACATGTGGTTGATCCGACTTTTTCATACTTATTAAAGAAATCTGGAACCTATTTTGATGCCCAGCGGCAACGCTGCGTCCCTGAGAACGGTATATATTGCTTTTTTCATGGATTTAGGATCATTCCTGTCTACGTCGTGTTTGATAAGTATCAGCTTTATAAGTGTATTGGCAGCCTGGGAAATAAGTCTTATGTTTTCCGGGTCGCGTTCGAGCAACGAGATCATCTTCACTCTCAGCAACGCGATTTCCTCATCGATACCTTCTACAAAGATAGCCTCATCATAGGCAGCCTGTTCTTTTTCATCCAGGACCTTGGAATAAAACCCGTG
Source organism: Chloroflexi bacterium RBG_13_46_14 (assembly GCA_001796415.1). The sequence goes on along the minus strand of MGML01000132.1, from coordinate 3,853 downwards.
TTTCCTCGCGTTCTGATTTCCCTTTGGAGCACCTCTTTTCTTTTTCGTTTCTTTCGTTTCTCCCGTTTTCATTTGTCTCTGCCATCCTTTATCGATAGTGCCTTATGCATGTCTCTGTAATTGTTATAATAGAACTTTTGTTCTAATTAAGACCATAAACTCGTGTCGCCGGTTCCCGTTTTTCTCCTGTGTTGCTAATAATCTTCGACCGTTATAAAATAAGCTCAATCACAATGAATATATCCAGACAGCTTTTCAATCTGCAGGAAGTCGATCAGGAACTCGCGTCGAATGAGCAGGATTATGCCCGTATATCCGCGCAACTGGGCGAATGTAAAGATATAACCGAAACCCGGACGAAACTGGAAACCGAAACCAAACAGCTCGAAGAGATAGCCCACACCCAGCACACGGTCGAATGGGAGATAGAAGATATCTCCGTAAAACTCTCAAAATTCGAAGAAAAACTATATAGCGGAAAAACAACCAGCCCCAAGGAACTAACCAGCCTTCAGCAGGAGATTGAAAACCTTAAAAATAACCGGGGAAAACTCGAAGACCGGGATCTGGAAATCATGGAAACCATTGAGAGAACGAACTCTACTATATCGGAACTCCGCAGCAACCTGGAAAAGCTGGAAACGGAGTGGAATGAACAACAAAAAGTCTTTACTATCGAATTAAAGGAACTTGAAAATGTCATTTCCGGTCTTAAGGAAAAACGAAAGGCACTGGCGTCCGAGATAGATCCCCGGGTACTGAAAGTTTATGAAGAACTTAAAAAACAGAAAGGCGCATCTGTAGCAAGAGTTGAACAGGGCATCTGCCGCGGCTGCCGAATATCTCTGCCCCTCAACGAACTTCATCAGGTAAGAAGCGGCAGCATGGTGAGATGCAGCAGCTGCGGACGTATCCTTTACCTGGCTTAGCAAATTGAGTAAAAAAGCGTTGATATATACCGACGGCATGGCGGAGCCCAATCCCGGACCCGGGGCGATAGGCGTCGTAATTCAAAACCAGCAGGGTGAAACCGTCACCACTATCTCACGGGCCGTAGGCAGAGTTACCAATAATCAGGCTGAATATATGGCAGTGATTGCCGCCCTGGAAAAAGCCGTTTCACTTGGGTTCGACGAGGTGGAAATACGCGCCGACTCCGAACTTATCGTCAGGCAGATAAACGGCAGGTACAGGGTGAAAAACGCCGACCTGAAACTACTCTACCAGAAGGTAATCGAACTAAAGAGCCGATTTAAAAGCTTTACTATCACTCATATTCCCAGGAATCTGAACAAAGAAGCCGACAAGCTTGCCGGTGAAGCTGTAAGATAGCTGGTAATGCTCTCTCAGGGTAATCACTCTCGTTCAAATGATTCACTATTGACGATACTATTTATGTATAGTATCATCTGTACAATTAACAAAAATCCCAGTACAGAATACGTTTCTACATAGACATCGGAGGAGGTACCATGCCGACTTGGTTAACAGTAGTTCTCGCTGTTCTACTGGTTATTCTGATAGTCGCATACTTTAAAATCCGACAGCGATAACCGCATAACATTGTCCTATACTCCTTGTTTCTCTATGATCTGTCCTGCGATAAGAAATGACCATCTTACAGTCTCATGTCTGAAAGACAGTTCCCCTGCCAATATGTCCGGAGAGCCTATTATTTATGGAAAACTAAGGCAGAATCTACCTTCATCAAATCAACTTTCCTCACTTGACACCCATATGGCTAATAGATACAATATCCTTTGTGCAATCATATGCCGAGGTAGCTCAGGCGGTAGAGCACTTGACTGAAAATCAAGGTGTCACCAGTTCGATTCTGGTCCTCGGCACCATATAGTTGAATAGAGGTATTCCCGGGCGGAAGTAGTTCAGTGGCTAGAACGCCTCCTTGCCAAGGAGGAGGTCGCGAGTTCGAATCTCGTCTTCCGCTCCATGTTTTTCCATTCCAGCGAGTCATTGCGAGATTCACCGTCAATCCGCCTAATGCGGAAAGCGAAGCAATCTATATCAATTATTCCTTTTACTCAATCATTCCCCGGTTTGCCTTGACGCCCCTTGCTTTGCTAAGATTGAAGTATGAGATTGCGTGCTTTTGAGCTTGATGAACCTTTACCTGAACTTAATGATCCCTGCGCTATAGCCATGCTCAAGCCCTGGGTAGATGTAGGAGGAGTCGGTTCTGTTGTGATTGCCTGGATGGAAAACCAGCTTGGTGTAAAGGATCTTGCCAGACTTGCCAAACCGGGCGATTTCTTCGACTTTACCCGTCATCGCCCTACCAGCTTCGTCTCCGCAGGTCATCGAAGGATGACCATTCCCAATACTTACGTTACGTTCAGCAAACAGCAATCGGGGAGCGATTTCATCTTCCTGCGACTGCTTGAACCGCATCATCATGGGGAAGAATATGTCGAATCGGTTCTCGATCTCATGCAGAAGTTCGGCGTGAAGCGTTATACTATCGTCGGCAGCATGAACGACTTCGTTCCCCACACCCGACCGCTGACCGTTACGGGGGAAGCCATCGGTGATACTACCAGCAGGCACCTGGCAGATAATGGTGTTACGTCCATAGAGTACCGGGGACCGACATCGATATGTTTTCTCATATCACAGAAAGCTCCCGATATGGGAATGGAGACAATGAGTCTTATTGCCCACCTGCCGCAATATACCCAGATGCAGGAAGATTATAACGGCGCCACGAGACTGATGCGTATATTGTCTTCTATTTACGGTATCCCGGTCGACCAGTCTCTTGAAAATAACGCGTTACGCCAGATGGAACAGATAAACACCGCACTGGACAACAACCCGCAACTGAAATCCATCGTCAAACAGCTTGAAAACCGCTATGATAACCGAAGCGAGAATACTGAAGACCATACGACGACCGAACTCTCACCCGAGGTGCAAAATTTCCTCGCCGAGATGGATAGACGCTTCCGCGAAGACACTCAGTAACATCCCCCACTTCTAGTCTCCTGCGATACTCAAACCATATTGCCCTGCCGTGTAATCATATATTAATATTAGGCGTCATATCGATACACGCACGAGGAGGACCCGATGGATCTGAGATTAACTGACAAGATAGCGCTGGTAACGGGAACCGGCAGCCAGGTTGGTTTCGGCAGGGGTATAGCACTTAAGCTGGGCGAGGAAGGCTGTGATGTTATCTGTGCCGATATCGATCTCCCTGGAGCAGAGAAAACCGCCGACGCGGTAAAAGCACTGGGAAGAAAAGCAGCCAGCCTTAAAGTAGATATTACCGACAGAGCATCGGTTGATACCGCGATATCTCAGGCGCTCGAGGAATTCGACCACATAGATATCCTGGTGAACTGCGCCGGACGTGCCAGCGGAATCCGTCCTTTTACCGAAACAACCCAGGAAGCACGGGATATAGATATCAACATAAACCTCAGGGGCACGATGAACATGACCCAGGCGCTTCTCCCCCACATGCTGGAACGCGGTTACGGGAAAATAGTGAATTTCTCCACTCACGCCGCTCATCAGCCTTCAGGGCTTGCCGGTGCCGCCGTGTATATAGCGGCAAAGTCCGGTACTGTTATGTTCAGCAAGACACTTGCCAGCGAGGTAGGACATAAGGGCATTAATATCAATATCATCGCCCCCGGCCCGGGAAACACCAACTTCCATAGAACGGGCGGAGATCCGGGTATGATCGACCTGGTAGAGAACCTGGACAAAGCCGGCAGGGCCACTACTCCCGAGGATATCGGTATTACCGTAGCCTGGCTTGTTTCTGATGTTGCCATCAAGCTGTCCGGTCAGGTCCTTGAGGTTGCCGCGCCTTCAGGCAGTAACC
>MGML01000131.1:5035-5156 GCA_001796415.1 Chloroflexi bacterium RBG_13_46_14 | reverse complement strand
TAAATGTATATCATAATGCCGTTTTAACTTCATTCATCTCTCTTCCAATAACGACTGAACCAATAACTGCTGAAGTCCAGATCGTACCAGGAATTTTGAACCTCAGGAGCCACGGGAAATT
>MGML01000131.1:4022-4989 GCA_001796415.1 Chloroflexi bacterium RBG_13_46_14 | reverse complement strand
ATAGAAGATATAGATATCAGTACCCTCCAATGTCATGGGGCATCTGCAGTTAGCGGAAGACTCATTCATGACACACTCATTGTAAAATTTGACATACAGGATTTAACAGATGTCTCAGCCGGTCGTGAAGTGACGCTCACGATAACGGGTGAATTCAATTATGGGATACCCTTTAAAGGAAGCGATACGATTCGAGTGATAGGCAATTAATGAGAGATAGCCAGGAGTTTCTTGAAACACTCCTGGCTAAAGCTAAAATAAACAGGTATTGACTGAAGGAACGAGGTGAAGATAAAATATATTATTGGGAATGATTAAGTGATATGTAATTCAGGTCTTTCAGAAAGGAGAAGAGCGATGAAAAAGATCATTAACACATTGTTTATTATGTCTTTGGTTTTTAGTATATTTGGCCTGTGGCCTATTGTTACCTCGGCACAGGAAAAAGTATCTAAGCCTGGTGTATACAGTGGTTACTCCCAGGAAATTTATGATGGATGGCAGAGGTTTTCCGTGTATGTACCCGTCCGTGATGGAACAAAACTCGCGGTCGATATCTACCGGCCAACCAAGGGCGGTGTATTGGAAACGAAGGCCCTGCCCGTCATCTTTCAGTTTACAGGATATCGCCGTGCGACATACATATCCCTCTCCAATAAAACGATACGCTATCCCGACACGGCTAACACAAAGTACGGATACGTTATGGTATATGCCGACACGCGGGGTAAGGGCGCGTCCTATGGCACTCGCTTCACAATGGTTAACCGGACTGAAGCCTGGGACGGGCACGATCTCGTTGAATGGATAGCCAAGCAGCCGTGGTGTGACGGAAACATCGGCATGTCGGGAGGTTCTTACACGGGGAATACGCAGATTGAAACGGCAAGCACCTTACCGCCACACTTGGTAGCCGTTGTCCCTTCAATGACCGACTACAGCAAATACGATGCCACGTACAGGGGGG
>MGML01000131.1:2084-3873 GCA_001796415.1 Chloroflexi bacterium RBG_13_46_14 | reverse complement strand
GACGCATATCTCTATTTGAATTTTATCGCCAGAATGCCATACCGCGACAGCGATGACAATGACGTGGGCAAAGAGGGTCAATACTGGATCGACAACAGTAACTATCCGTACTTTGATGCCGAAAGAGAGGCCGGTATTTCATTCTACCACTCAGGCGGCTGGTACGACCTATTCACCCGGGACACAGTGCTGGGCTTCAATAACCTTGGAGGAAAGCTGCTTCTGGGGCCCAATGGTCATTTCGGAGGAGGCAGTGGCGGTCTCAATACGGCCACCGAATACCTGCGCTGGTATGACTACTGGCTCAAGGGCATCGAGAACCATATAATGAGCGAACCCCCTGTATACTATTATACGGTCAACGCTCCGGCGGGGACGGAATGGAGATTCGCGCCGCAGTTTCCACTCGGCGAGCAACAGGATGTGAAGTACTACCTGGCGGCAGGGCCTTCAGGGAGTAATCCCGTTTCAGTACTGGATGGTGGACTCAGCACTGTTGCTCCGACATCCCAAAACGGGCAAGACAGCTATAAGCAGAACTACGACCCGGTATGCTCTCATATGATGGGCTATTGCAGTTATGATAAATGGTCTTTGACCTATACCACGGACGTTCTCTCCCAAGACCTGCAGGTGACCGGTTCACCGGTGGTACATCTGTGGGCAGCGTCAACGGCAACGGATCAGGATTTCTTCGCGGACCTCGAAGATATCGATGAAAACGGTGCCGTAGCCAAGGTGGTAGCGGCACAGGGCAGACTTCGTGCGTCACACCGTGTCCTTGCAGACCCGCCTTTTAATTTCATGGGACTTCCCTGGCACCGCAGTTATCAAGAAGATATGGCCCCGCTCACCCCGAACACCCCGGCGGAGCTTGTCTTTGACATTCTTCCCACCTCGCATATCTTCAAGGCGGGTCACAGGGTCAGAGTGGTAATCATGACAGCAAGCAAACATGCATTGAATTATCTGCGGCCTGACTCAACCGTGACCATTTATCGTAATAATGTTTATGCCTCTTACGTCAGCTTACCAATTATATCAAAGTTGAATATTTTTCAGGGAACCGCAAAAATCCGTACTAAAAATATCCGTTATGAAGGCCCCGCAGAGCTCTATGCCTCTCCCACAGCCATCTACATCAATTATGAAGGGAATTGGCTGAAATGGGACACCAAGAGAAGCTGGGAGGCAGGCAGGACTGAACATTACAGTGGCAATGGCGACCTGGGAAATCTGTCCGTGCACATCATAGACAATGCTCAAATCTCTTTTGATGCTCTTGCTATAGGAAACGGCATCTATTTCAAGGGAGAAGTCAAATACTAAGAGACCACGAGGCATTTTTCTTTCCAAGGGGTATTCAAAATACCCCTTGGGAATATGATCAGAAACAGAAAACTGAAGAAGAATTGAGATGATAGATATTATCACCCACTCTCATAGAGGAGTAATAAAATCGAAGGGAGGTGTAAGGAGAGAAAACTTTCCAAAACAATCATTAGAAAACAATGTCTATTTCCATAGAAAGGAGGGAGTGAAATGAAGTTAAAATACAAGTTAAAAATAGGCATTCCAATCATTATTATCCTTTTAACCTTCTTTGCCATCCCGGGTTTTACCCAGATGGTTTCCAAACCGGGAGAATACAGCGGGTATTCCTCGCAGATTTACACCGAGACCGTGCGTAATTCACAGTATGTTGCCATGCCAGATGGGACCAAGATTGCAGTGGACATATTGCGACCGGCACAGGGTGGCATTGCGGTAAATACACCCTACCCCGTCC
>MGML01000131.1:489-1896 GCA_001796415.1 Chloroflexi bacterium RBG_13_46_14 | reverse complement strand
CGCCAGCCTGACATCCACGCCTGTTGACGAAGATCCTAATGGAGCTATGATGGCGGAGGCAGCCGAGATGCACAGATATGATCCGACCGACTCTGATGTTTATAGCGTACTTCCCTTTAGAGACAGCTTTTCAACAATCACAAATAGTATGATGTGGATTGAGTCCAGCCCGGGCACATATCTCGAAGACATTCAGAGTTTCGGCGTTCCAACCTATCAATGGGCAAACTGGAATGATTTTTTGACCAAAGTTATGCGAGACGCCTTCATATTCAGCGCCAATATTGACACTGTCTACAAGACAGGCCTCGGTCCAGGGGGACATTGCCAGTTCGGAACCTTCAATCTTCTGGCCGAGGAACGCCGCTGGTTCGATTACTGGATGAAGGGTATTGATAACGGCATCATGGATGAACCGCCATTTTACTTCAACGTAATCAATGCAGAGACAGGCAAGGATTGGAAGTTCTCCTGGAAATGGCCTCTGCCGAATGAGAAACGGGTTACTTACTATCTGGCTCCTGGCCCCTCTGGAAGCCTGAACGTCGGTCTCAATGACGGGATCTTGAGTCTGCAACCCCCTTCAAGCAGTTCCGCAAAGGACGATTACACAGCTGATTACACCATTTCTTCCTCGACCAGGGACACGAAAGGCATCACCTACACCACGGCGGCCTTCCCGTCTAACGTTGAGATGATCGGCTACGTCAAGGCAAACATCTGGGCAGCGTCAACGGCAACAGATCAGGATTTCTGGGCCTTTCTTGAAGATCTCGATAACACCGGAAAGGCCACCGTTATCTCGCAGCTCCAGTTGCGGGCGTCTCACAGGGCACTGAGCGAACCACCCTTTGACAACCTGGGTCTCCCCTATAGGGCCAACCTTGCATCAGAAGCAGCGCCCCTAACACCGGGACAACCAGTAGAGCTGGTCTTTGACCCATTGCCGATTTCTTACGTTATCAAGACAGGTCACCGGGTCAGACTAACGATCACAAACGCCTACTCTTCATTTGGATTCCTCAAGCCCGCAGGCGCGACAGTCAGCATCTATCGCGATGCATCCCATGCTTCCTTTATCTCTCTCCCCATAACGACTGATCCAATAGAAGCTAATGTCCAGATCATACCAGGAATTTTGAACCTCAGGAGTCAAGGGAAATTTACTGCATTCATTAAACTTCCGAAGGATCTTCCGAAAGGGTATCAGATAGAAGATATAGATATCAGTACCGTCAAATGTCAAGGGGCATCTGCAGTTAGCGGAAGACTCATTCATAACATACTCATTGCAAGATTTGACATACAGGATTTAGCAGATGTATCCGCGGGTCGTGAAGTAACGCTCACTATCACGGGCGAATTCAATTATGGGATACCCTTTAAAGGGAGCGATATGATTCGAGT
>MGML01000131.1:228-475 GCA_001796415.1 Chloroflexi bacterium RBG_13_46_14 | reverse complement strand
GGGAGATAGCCAGGAGTGTCTTGGAACACTCCTGACTAAAGCCAACATGAAATAGTAAGTTATTTGAAATCTATCCTCACCCTCTCCCTTGAAAGATTGCTTCATGCTGTCATTGCGAGTGAGTGAAACGACCGAAGCAATCTCACAACCCGTGGGAAAAAAAGAGATTGCCACGCTCCCTTCGGTCGCTCGCAATGACGAGAAAGGTATTACGACATAGTCTCTGAGGGAGGGTGAACAAATGAGC
>MGML01000131.1:0-145 GCA_001796415.1 Chloroflexi bacterium RBG_13_46_14 | reverse complement strand
TGCAGTATTGGCGCTCAGCTTGCTTGGCTTGTGGCCTATGGTTACCTCTGCACAAGAGAAAGTATCCATACCTGGTGTCTATAGTGGTTACTCCACACAACTCTACACCGAATGGGTACGCTTTTCTCAATATGTTGCAGTACGG
>MGML01000130.1:8333-8948 GCA_001796415.1 Chloroflexi bacterium RBG_13_46_14 | reverse complement strand
GCAGTTAAGAAGTATGAGGCTGTCCTGGGTGTAAAATCTACCCCTGCCGATCCCAAGGATTTTGCCGTCCCGGGACTTGCTGGTGCATCATTAAAGGTAGGGGATGTGTTGATCAATTTGCTCACCTCTACACAACCGGGTACGTCAGTAGCCAATTTTCTTGAAACCAGAGGGGAAGGGGTATTCCTACTATCACTAGAGGTTGATGATGCAGATCAAGCCACAAAAGAGCTAGGAGCAAAGGGAGTAAAATTTGTTAGCCCGGAACCCATATCCTTTTCCGCCGGGAAGGTCAATTTCGGTCATCCAAAATCGATGCATGGCGTACAGTGGGAGTTTGCCCAGTTATCACCTGATGCTAAGTTCAATATCTAAATCTAATGGACAATTTGGAGGATTCAGAATGATAAAACGTTTTTTTGCAGTTAGTATAGCAGTAAAAGATCTTAAGGCGGCAGCTAAGAAGTATGGAGATGTTTTAGGTATAAAACCCGAGTTTACCAAACCTGGAGATTTTCCTTTTCCGGGGATTCAGGGGGCATTCTTTCAAGTAGGCGATGTGCGTATCTATTTAATTACCTCCGATCAACCGGATACATCCGTTGCCAAGTTTGT
>MGML01000130.1:8031-8320 GCA_001796415.1 Chloroflexi bacterium RBG_13_46_14 | reverse complement strand
GAAGGAGTATTTCTAATCTCTCTAGAGGTTGATGAAGTTGAACAAACTATGAAAGAGCTAACAGAAAAGGGAGTGAAATTTGCCCTCGAAAAGCCAATTACTTTTAAAATTGCTACGGCCAACTTTGCACATCCAAAGTCGATGCATGGCGTACAAATAGAATTTATCAAACCCGTACCAGGTATGATGTAATATTAATAAACGTAAGGAAAGCACAAACGCCGTACCCTACAGTTTATTTCTGGATGACATGCTTCATAAAATTGTATTTTAAGCGAAAAATATGATC
>MGML01000130.1:7684-7867 GCA_001796415.1 Chloroflexi bacterium RBG_13_46_14 | reverse complement strand
CCATGCAAGCAACCAGGGGAAGTGTTTGCAAGTGTTCTGAATGAGGAAGGCACAAAGGAGTTTACAATGGCTCAGAGAATAGCAACTATCAGGCGTGAGACCAAGGAGACCACCATTAACCTGGAGTTTGGCATTGATGGGGAGGGTAATTTTGAGATAACCACAGGAATTAGGATGTTCGAT
>MGML01000130.1:7503-7622 GCA_001796415.1 Chloroflexi bacterium RBG_13_46_14 | reverse complement strand
TGATCCACACCATCTATTGGAGGATATTGCTCTCTGTCTCGGTCAAGCCTTTGCCCAAGCACTGGGAGAAAAAAAAGGCATCGTAAGAATGGCCCATGCTGTGGTACCTATGGATGATG
>MGML01000130.1:4250-7461 GCA_001796415.1 Chloroflexi bacterium RBG_13_46_14 | reverse complement strand
GCGAATAAAAGGTAAAGTACCTAGCACAAAGGGGATGATCGAAAGTTAGGAGTTATACGAGGTCTATTGATAGTAAGCCCCCGGGGCGTAGGCGTCGGTCTTGAGGGCAATATATATTACTAGCTATATATAGCACTATCATTATTGATACTTATTTATAGTCTTGCCTGTCAATCTTTGATATACCTCCTGATACCTCTCTGATGTCCTCTGAATGAGATCAGGAGGGAGCATGGGTGCTGGTGGTTCCTTATTCCAGCCTGAAGCTGTCAGCCAATCGCGAACTATTTGCTTATCAAAGCTGGGTTGAGAACGACCAACCACATAATTATCTACATCCCAAAAACGACTGGAATCCGGAGTGAGGAGTTCATCAATCAAAATAACCTGGCCATCAATAAGCCCAAACTCCATCTTAGTATCGGCAATAATGATGCCCCTTGTTCGGGCATATTCTTCAGCGAAACGATAGATAGATATACTTTTTGTTCTTAAATCTTCAGCTATAGACTCTCCTAGCAACATATTGAAATCATCCATCGTTAGAGGTTTATCATGACCGCTCTCTGCCTTAGTAGTAGGAGTGAATATTGGTTGCGACAATTGTTGAGATTCTTGCAGTCCCTGAGGATAGGGAATGCCGTGAATAGTGCCATCTTGAACATATTCCACCCAGACTGAACCAGCTAAATAACCCCTCACCACACACTCAACAGGAAGAGGTTTCACCATCCTGACGACCATAGAACGACCGGCTAGACCTGCTAGATAAGACTTATCAGAATGGTCAGAATAGTAAGCATTGAGCTGGTCAATGTCCTCAATCGCCTGTAGCAGATGATTAGGTAAAATGTGATCAGTCTTCCTGAACCAGAAAGCGGAGAGCTGATTAAGTACTGCCCCCTTATCAGGAATGCCACATGGAAGTACCACATCGAAAGCTGATATACGGTCGGTAGCGACTATGAGGAGCTTACCATCCAGATCATAGTTATCTCGCACCTTTCCCCGGCGCAGTAAGGGATTGGGCAGGTTTGTTTCCAGTAGCACAGACATACGTCGCAAACTCGAACATTTAGGGCAGGTTAAACCACCCAGTTCAAGCTTAACACAATACGGTATGTGGGGCAACCAAGATCTAAAACCTTTTACCAGCAATAAGCTTATTAATTTAACGGGTTTGCTATGGTAAAAAAGGTATGATAAGCTTATGCGCAGTTGGGGAATCGTCTAGTGGTAGGACGACAGACTCTGGATCTGTAAGCCGTGGTTCGAATCCACGTTCCCCAGCCATTTTAGTGGCTTGTATACTACAAGACTTTATCAAAGGGCTTTACCAGTTCGGACATTTAGCTTTCACAGGTGACACAAGATGTATACGCTGTTAACTGTGATTAAATTCCATAGAAGTGATGAGTGATGAGGTAAAGGCAATATGAACTATTAGGACTTGTTTAAAAAATAGCCGACGCCTGGTTTATTCAGGATAAGCTTAGGTTTGCTGGGATCTAACTCCAGCTTTTCACGAAGATGACGGATGTGTACTTTGATACTATCGGAAGCTCCTGTAAAATCGATTCCCCAAATCACTTCTGATATATCGCTGTAAGTTACGACAGCACCAGCATTTCTTATCAATTGTCCCAGGATGATACCTTCAGTACGGGAGATTTGCATTTTATTTTCTCCATATACAACTCGCATTGACTGAGGATCAAATAGCAATTTTCCGAAACTTAATGGCTTATCGCCATAGGATTTAAAACGTCTAAGAGCTCCCTGAACCCTGGCAAGTAACTCCAGTTGTTTGAAGGGTTTTACTATATAGTCATCAGCACCCCCTTCCAGACCTCTTACTATAGAGGTTTCATCTGAGTTTACAGTCAGAATCAAGATGGGTACATCTGAAAATAGCCGTATACGTTTCAGAACATCAAATCCGCTTATATCTGGCAAGCCTATGTCGAGGATGATCAAATCGGGCGACTCCGTTTCAACCAAATCTATCCCTTTCTCTCCTAGAGCAGTGGAGATAATCTTAGACTCAGGCCAGCGCATCTCTATGATAAGAGAAACAGCTTCAACTATTTCCGGAGCGTCCTCGATAATCAGCATTTTCATTTATTTACTCCTTTTTATAAATTAACATATGGTTAATTCTAACAAACCATTAGTAAACTATTATATACTTTTTTGTCAACTATGTGATAATATCCTATCATCAGCTAGGATTTCAAGTATATCCACTAAATCGATACATATCGATACATTACGTAAGGAACATAAGGAAAAACGAAGCCGAAAATCAGGGATTTACCTATACTCCAAGTCTATTGACTTATATTTATGGTAAATGTTAAGATAGCTACTATTATGATAACCTTACTTAGCAGTGATGATATATTAACCATGAGTTTATCACTAGCAACCAAACTGAGCGTTATTTGTAGGAGCGTATGGTTATTAAATTATTAAAAACATTCTGCTTGTATCGTCTTCGACCTCCCCATACCTTTAGAGGTAAGTACTATTTCAGTAGTCTTATAATGTAAGTCTCACTATTCCCATGTAAAAATATCTATGGTATGATTGGCGAAAATCAATATAGAATTTTTATTTATATGACTCAGGAGAATATCATAGCAGGAGGTATAGAATGAAAAAGAGTAATATTATCGTCAATGGCTGCTTTTTTTTATATTACTATTAATATTGTCTAGTTAGCATGTTTAGCAATCTCTTATTCGCAATTATTACTGCAGTGGCAATCGTCAAGTATAACCTTCTAGGTATTTAGGTATTAATATGGTTATTCGTAAAAGTGTGGTTTATCTGCTGGTAAGCGCTACTATCGCGGCCCCTTATGTCACCATCATCTATTTCGTGTATCATATAATTGGTGCTGATATTCCGATCTGGGGTCATGCTTTAATAATTGCTGCCCTTGCTATCCTGCTTCAGGCTACTTGGCAAAGACTGCAGGAAATAGTAGATAGATTATTCTACCGGGAGAGATATGACTACATTAAGGCAATAGAGGATTTCGGGTGGCAAATGAGTAGTATTACCGAATCAGAGTCTTCAGCCAATTCTGTAGTTAACATTTTGAGTAATGCCTTAAGAATTCGAACCGTGTGTTTATTGATGCCGCATAATCAAACTGGCGACTATAGAATCGTCGCTTCTTGTGGTTTGAAAGACATTTCACCTC
>MGML01000130.1:3887-4220 GCA_001796415.1 Chloroflexi bacterium RBG_13_46_14 | reverse complement strand
ACAAAAGACGAGCGCTTACTTTCATCCATTGCCAGCCAGGTAGCCATTGAGTTAGAGAATGCAATGCTATATGCTAAGGAAAAAGAGATGTGCGCAAAGCTGCTAGAACAAGGCGATCTAAAAACTGAGTTCCTAATGGCAGTGGCTCATGAACTCAGGACACCGCTTACTGCCATCCTATCATCATCGGAGCTTTTGAGTTCAAATATCAAGACTTTGTCAGATAGTTTTGTGCACAGGCTAGCAAATAACATAAACCGCAGTGCCTTGTCAATGGACAAACGTATCGATGAACTGCTCGACACTGCTAAAGTGCGACTAGGCACTTTAGAG
>MGML01000130.1:3347-3859 GCA_001796415.1 Chloroflexi bacterium RBG_13_46_14 | reverse complement strand
CGGTCATTGACAATGTCGTAAACATCCTCTCGGTTCTCTTTAGTGAAAAGAAACAGTCGATCTTCGTAGACATTCCATCGTCACTACCAAAGGTTACTGCCGACCGTGATAGACTGGAGCAGATCCTGATAAATCTGCTGTCAAACGCCAATAAGTTCTCGCCAAAAGACGGTAAGATTACATTGAGAGCATTCCAGTCCGATTCTATAATCGTAGTAGAGGTTGAGGACTCGGCTGAACCAATCACTGATAAGGAAAGAACAAGACTTTTCGAACCATATTACCGAGGGGAAGATTCTGCTAGACGTAGAAGGCTTCCCGGTCTCGGTATGGGACTAGTGCTATCTAAGAGACTGGTAGAGCTTCAGAATGGTAAGATATGGGTTAATACTCGAGAGGGTAAAGGTAACATCTTCGCCTTCTCTATTCCCATAACAAAGGAGATGAGCGAAACAATAGTTATTTAGTAGCCAGTATAAGAATCCCAATTCAGTCTTTGAGGAAAATAGTGA
>MGML01000130.1:1592-3282 GCA_001796415.1 Chloroflexi bacterium RBG_13_46_14 | reverse complement strand
GACGACTATATGGTAAAACCATTCGGGAATACCGAACTCTTGGCCAGGATCAACGGAGTTATGCGAAAACACAGCGTGAAGCATGAAAGTCCCCTGGTATGCGGGCGATTGCGATTTGAACCAGATTCGTTTCGAGTATTCTTCCCGGAACGCGAAATACAAATCTCTTTCACTGAAGGTATTATCCTTGAACAATTGATGAAAAACGCTGGCAACGTTGTTAGCTACGATTCTTTGGCAGAAGCAATGTGGGGAGATAAATTTCCTGAAGCCAGAGACAGTATCCACGTCCACATTCGTCACCTTCGTCAAAAGCTGGAGATAGACCCCAGCAAACCTAATCTTATCCTCAACAAACCAGGCGTTGGCTATTTTTTAAACAAGCCCTCATAGTCTATATAGGTCCTCTCTCACATACTTCTTTGTATTCCATCACAATCGTTGCGTAGTCTATCTGATTACCCTCGAAAATAAACAATCAGTCTTGTAGGGATAGACCTTCAGAGCTTGCCCAGTACTCAAAACGGGGTCTGTCCACGGACAAGTTTAAAAACTTGTCCCGTTGAAAAACGGGATCGGGAATGGGGGCAGGAATCCAGCATTATCCGGTGTCATGCCGGCGAAAGCCGGTATCCAGGAGTGGGAATGGGGCAATAATTAGCAACCCATTGTCATCGGTAAAGGAAGAACGCAGGAATATAGCATAACGTCCCTGGATTCCGTGTCGGGGCACGGAATGACAAAAAATACGAAATACGTCGTTTCTGCTGTAGTTTACCCCGTTGAAAAACAGGCCGAGCTCTGAGCTTGGCGAAGGGTCGTTCATGGTTCGACGAGCTCACCACGAACGGCATTGTAAGACACCCTATTTTCATGCTTAGTGGTGCTGGCTGCAAGCTAGAATGGAAAATTACCTTTGAAAACCGAATATTAAAATTCTCTAGATAAATTACTAGGTTAATTTATCCTAACGTAAAATAATCCAATATTAACTTACTATTACACATTTACAGAATATCTTAAGAAGATTGTTAAAACATCATAACAGATAACACCACTTTTTAACTTTTACTTAAGACCCGGTTCGTATAATTACCGTGTAATTATATAAAGGTGTTTGGTTGAACGTTTTGGTATATGGTTCAATTGACGAAGGGAAGAGAATAAAGCTGATATTTGGTTCTGGCGATGTAGAAATCATATATCTTACGCAGAAGATAACCAGGCCAAGAGATTTGAAGTCTCTCAGGAATTTGAGGGATATAGACTTGGCGATTGTGGATGCTGCGGAGACAGGTGCTAAACAAGTTTGCAACTATTTAGCGAAAGTAAGAAGAATAGTTGTAGCCTTATTGGTCGATGGAAGATATGAGGAGTGGGTGGAATGGATACATTATCCAGTACTTGCCTACATATCAAAGGTCGCGGGGGATGAAGAACTTGCTGCGCGTATAAAAAGTGTCATCTCTCGCGCACGCAGTTCAAGCAACATTATGGGCGTAAGTGATAGCAATTAAATAGTTCTTTTCTCAAATCCCCGACCGTAAGGTCGAGGGAATTTTATCTATCGTTCGAGGGCATAATATGGATTACATTTTATGTGTTTTATGTGATAGTTCCTATATAAAGAATGAAACCTATTTAGGGCTCCAATTGATAAGAAAAGGGTCATAAATGGTAGAACCTATGA